>JAYFQB010000179.1:0-13776 GCA_034927385.1 Anaerolineaceae bacterium
GTCTGCTTTTGGCAAGGTATCCTGGCGCCGCGAATGGCGACATCCGCACCCCCAAGCCTTTCACTGGCAGGATCGTCCGGCTTTCGGACGAGGAAAAAACCAGTGTTTTACAAGCCTTGGTCACCGAGTATCCCACTCTTGAGGGTGTATTTTTGCCCTTCCTTCTGGACGCGACTGGGAGCGGCGAGTCAGTTTTGCCCATGATCGTCGGTTTGTTGGTTTTGGCTGGCTTCGTCGCCTGGAACCTGATTAAACTTTTCGGGAGTGTCGCGAACCTCTCCAAGCACCCCGTAGCCAAATCACTTTCTCGCTTTGGCGACTGGCGGCAGATGGCACAAGAGATTGACACCCAGATGGCGGAGCCGCACGAGACTCACGGTGAGTTTTTTCATCTCACGCGCGACTGGTTGGTCTACCAATCCAAAACTCAGTTCGAAGCGGTTCCGTATCGCGACCTGGTCTGGCAGTACATTCTCCCGATTACCTACCGTTCGTTTGGCATCGCTACAGGTAAGGCGTATAACCTGATAGTTTTTGACCGCTGCGGCAAGAGCAGATCCCTGACGCTTGGCAAAGCCGGCGAAGCGGCGTTGGACCTCCAGAACAAGCTGCAGTCACACGCCCCATGGTCATTGAGCGGCTATTCTGTGGAACCAGAAACCGCCTGGAACCGGGAACGAGAAAAAATGATCGCCGTGGTGGAAGCCCGCAAACTGGCAATTGAGAATAGCCGTGCTGAGGCCCAAAAGGCACAACACGAAGCGAATGGTTTGCTCGAAAATGACAGCCTTGATCAACCAAATGCTGACCAGGTTGCCGTGGCGGGCGATTGAACGTAAAAGGCTGGCATTAGCCCCACGAGCCAAGCGTGCAGGGGCGAAGCCGCATGCGCATCTCTGTGACCGAATACAGCCAGGCGTAGGGGCGGGAGTATACCCTCGCCCTACAGCGGAACTTGATAACCACCAAATTTCCTTCGTCTGCAGGCTGTAAACCGCTTACTGAACCCTCTCCTGTTTTTTTCTGTGCCACCAAATAGCGTATACTTTACCCATGCCTGAATTCGACTTCCCTCCCGGTCAGCACCTGGTTTTCACTGTCGCCTCCCTCAGCAATTACCTACGGGTGCTGCTTGAGACTGACGAAATCCTGCGGGACGTCTGGGTTAGGGGAGAGATCTCCAACTTCTCGCAGCCCCGATCAGGTCATCTTTACTTCACCTTAAAGGATAACGAAGCCCAACTACGCTGCGTGATGTGGAAAGGGCAAACCTTCCGCCTGCGCTTTAACCCCAAAGATGGTCAGAGCGTGGAAGTCCACGGCGCGATGAGTTTTTATCCTGCCGGTGGGAATGTGCAGCTTTATGTGGACGAGATGCAGCCAGTCGGGGAAGGGCAGCTCTACCAGGAATTTTTACGGCTAAAAGCCCGCCTCGAAGCCGAAGGACTGTTCGCCCCCGAGCTCAAGCGTCCTCTGCCGCGATTCCCGCGGCGCATTGGCGTTGTCACCTCCCCCAGTGGAGCCGCCCTGCAGGACATTCTCAACACACTGCGCCGGCGCATGCCTCTGGCACGCGTCACGCTCGCCCCGACTGCGGTTCAGGGCGCCGATGCCCCTGCCGGCATTGTCCGCGGCATCCATGACCTCAACGCGCTGCCGGACATAGATCTGATCATCGTTGCCCGCGGCGGCGGCTCGATCGAGGATCTTTGGTCGTTCAACGACGAGGCAGTTGCCTACGCCATCCGTGCGTCACGCGTGCCGGTGATCTCGGGCGTGGGGCACGAAACCGACTTTACCATCGCAGATTTCGCGGCAGACCTGCGCGCTCCAACCCCGACCGCCGCGGCGGAGCTTGCCACGCCCATCACCACAACCGATCTTTCAGCAGAGATTGTCTCAATCAGCCAGAGAATGAATTTGGCTCTGAACACCAAGATTGTCACCCTGCGACAGGACTTGCTGCTCGCGGAAAACCGCCTTCAGCGGCACTCTCCCGCCCAACGCGTGCGAACTTTTCTCCAATATCAGGATGAAACGCGTGAACGTCTGGAGCGTGCCATGAACCACTACCTCTCCCAACACCGGCTGAAACTGCAAAACCAGATCGCCCGGCTCGAAAGTGTCAGCCCGGCAGCGGTGTTGCGGCGCGGCTTTGCCATCATCACTGACGCTCAGACCCACCAGGTGATTTCGCGCCGTGACCAAACAAGCTCAAACCAATCCATCCAGATCCAACTGAGCGACGGAAAAATCGCCGCAACGATCTCAGGAGATAACCCATGACCAAACAAGCCACCCCCAACTTTGAAGCTGCCTTTGCGTCCTTGCAGCAGATCATTACACAGCTCGAAAACAGCGAGCTGCCGCTGGAGGAAGCCCTGAAGCTCTACGAAGAAGGCAAGCGCCTGAGCGACATTTGCAGCCAGCTTTTGGAGACCGCTCAACTGCGCATGGAGACGCTTTCAGCGAATCTCGCCACTCCAGATGGGGAGCAGGCGTGAACGTGTTTGACTTTTTCACAAACCCGGTTGGGGTTTCCACCATGCTTGGTTGGCTGCTTGGGCAAATCGTTAAGGTTCCAGTGGAATTCCTGCGCCACAAACAGTGGAACTGGACACTGCTTTTAAGCGCGGGGGGAATGCCCTCCTCGCATTCGGCATTGATGACTGCCGTTACGGTTTCAATTGGGTTGAATGCCGGCTGGGGCAGCCCAATCTTCGCCCTGGCTCTCGCGATTACCGGCATCGTGGTCTACGACGCAACCGGCGTGCGCCGCCAGGCGGGTTTTCACGCGGAACGCATCAATCAGATAGTGCGTGAGCTGCTGCACCTGAAAAAGCTGGAAGAAAGCGAAGTGTCCTATTTGCGCGAGATTATCGGGCACACCCCCGGCGAAGCGGTTGCTGGGGTGGTTTTTGGCATGTTGATCGCGTTCACTGTTCAGTGGGTAATGGTTTGGCGCTAAATTTGCGCCTGTCGTCCTAATCAAAGTCCAGGTAAATGATTCCAAGGGCGTAGCCGAGTTTGGACAAATCCCGCAGAGCTGCCCGCTGTAGGCTGGTTTGCTGTGGGTAACCCGCCTTTCGACGGTATCGCCTGCCAAAGATACGTTCGACTGCCTGGTGATTATCCGGTGTTTCGCTGACTACCTCAAAATTTGCGGCGAATTGTAAAATTCTGCTGTCCGCTGGCAGCAGCTCCCTCAGCCCCGAATGCAACAACCAAGAGAAGCACACCATCGCCCCGAATTGCGTTACAGTGAGGAAATCGGAAAAGAACCGCCGCGCCGCTTGCAGCGAGTCAGCCACCTGCGCCTGTCCGAGGTTTGCCCCGTGTTGAATATGCACGTTCAGGACGGGCGTCCCCTCTGGCAACCGCGCTTTTTGCGACTCGGTGATCTCAAAAAAAGGTCTTCCGTCTGCTCTTTTTTCGAGGTAGGTCATTACCATTGGTTGGTATTGCAGCACGCCCAGTTTGAAGATATTCACGCGCGCGAGGTGCCTCAGCCAAAAGCAGTCCGCGCGGGTCAACCCTACCCTGCCGGTTTTCTGAAAATACAGACGCTGGCGCAGGCTGATATCGCCAAAAGTTTCGTCGATGGTTTTCTTTGAGGCGCCTACTGCCGCGTATTTGCGGCGGATTTCCGCCAACTTCCAGATTATTACCGCCAGCCTACCCAATGGGTGCAGGCGGCATATTGGAAAGTCGCCCGTTTCGCTCTTATAAGCCTCTTCCGCAAGGCTCGGCATGGTTTGCAGGTGCCTTACGGCATATCCATTCACCTGGTTTTCGGCATCTTTGCCTAAACCGAGCATGGATAATTCCTTTTGAAAAGCAAGAAGCTGCTTCACAGTTTTTCTTTCCTGCTGACCAACTGGTCAGATCCGGCAGACTCTTCAGCCCTTGGCGGCGAGCTTGCCTTTGATCCGCCTGGCAATCGTTCGGAACTCAGGCACTTTTAACAGCCAAAGCGTGGCTGCATAGACGGCGACACCGATCCCCACACCGCCAATCAGAGTTATATACTTGTTCTGACCGCCAAGAAGCGACAGCCAGACGAAAAGCGCAAGCCCCATCGCGACGCTTGCCGCCAGGGCTAACAACCCTGTTCGCAAAATTTGCCTGCCGCCCAGCCCTCGCAGCCGCCGCCGCATGATCATCAGTAGCGCCAGGCTTTCCACCGCGGTAGCCGCGGTGTTCGCTAACGCCAAACCGCCAAGCGGCAGCCAGCCGAGCTGGCTGAATAACCGGGAGAACGCGAAAGAAAGGGCAATGTTACCAGTCATCGCCGCGACGCCCACAATCACCGGGGTTTTCGTGTCGTGCATGGCGTAAAACGCGCGGCTGAGCACCTCAACCAGGCTGTGCCCGGTTAAGCCAATCGCGTACCAAAGCAGCGCCCAGGCGACCATGCGCGTGGAGGAAGCGTCGAAACTGCCGCGTTCATACAACACGCGCACCAGCGGCACGCGCAGCAGAGCCAACCCAACCGTCGCGGGAAGAGCCAGCAGCAGCATGACCCGCACAATGCCTGAAAGCGTCTGACGGAACTCATCCGACTTTCCAAGCTCAACCTGGGCGGAAAGTGTCGGCAGCGAAGCCGTGCCGGCGGATTGGGCTATGGCAGCCTGGGGCATGAGCATTAGGGTAAATGCCCATGTCAGGGCGCTCGCCGAACCCGCGCCGAGCGAAAGGCTTATGATGGTGTTCGCGACAAAATTCAGTTGGACGATGCCCGCGCCAAATATCCGCGGCAGCATGAGCCGCAGCACGCTGCGGACCGGCGCGTCCTTGAACCCCGCGCCAGGCTCGTACTTTCGGGCTGGGAGGCGCAACAGCGCCGGCAGTTGCAGCAGCAAATGCCCTGCCGCACCAAAGACTGTGCCGATTGCCAGGCGGTCAATCCCCAAGGTTTCGGGCAGGACGAGAACACCCAGAATGATGCCCAGGGAATAAAAAGCCGGCGCCAGTGCTGGCCAAAGGAACACCTGGTGCGCGTTTAGCATGCCCATCACCAAGCCGCTTATCCCAAAAATGATTACTGTCGGAAGCATGATGCGCAGAAGGTGGGATGTTTCTGCTACTTGCACTACGTTCGAATCCGGCACCAACGCAAACAGTCCGTGCTCAACCAGGAATGGCGCGAAAATCCACATCAAGGTCGAGACGAGAATCAGCACAATCAACACCGAGTTGACCACGCCCGATGCCAGCCTCCATGCGCCTTTGAGGTCCTTGCGCGTCAGATAGCCGGTGAACATGGGGATGAATGCCGAGCCGAGAGCCCCTCCGGCTGTCAGGTTGAAGAGTAGCTCGGTGACACGGTTGGCAGCATTGAAGGAGTCAAGCGAAATGCTTGTGCCGAAGGCATGCGAAACAACCATGCCGCGGATGATCCCAATCAGGGTGCTGAACACATAAGCGATCATCACAATCCCCGCCGCGCGGGCAATTTGCCTCCCTGCCTGAGAGGTTTCCCCGTTGGTGGGTTCAAGTTGGTTCTGGAAAGCTTCCGGGCTATCCACGATCTGCGTCCTCTTCAGCCTGCCTCCGAAAAGCCACTTTTGCGGCTTCCCAAAGCTGGTCCATTTCCTCAAAACTTAATTGGTCAACGGTTTTGCCCTGCTCGGCGGCGCGTTTTTCGATGTATGCGAAACGCTTGCGAAAGCGTTGATTTGTCTCACGCAGCGCGATTTCGGGGTCAACCTCAAGCCACCGCACCAGGTTAACCACCGCGAAGAGCAAGTCTCCTGCTTCGGACTGTCTTTCTTGGTCGGTCTGGGCGTCGTTCAGCTCGCCGAGTTCCTCGTTGATCTTTGCGATCACAGGTTCGATGGTATTCCAGTCGAAGCCCACGCGTTTCGCGCGGCGCTGGATCTTATCCGCCTGCAAAAGCGCCGGCAAGCTGGCGGGAATGCCATCCAACATGCCCTTCTGGCTTTCGCCGTTGCTTTTTCGTTCATCCGCTTTGATTTTTTCCCAGTTGGTGAGGACGTTATCAACGGATTCAACATCCACGTCCGAAAAAACGTGCGGATGGCGCCGGATCAGCTTGGAGTTAATCCCCTGAAGCACGTCAGTCATGAGGAAGTCTTCATCTTCGGTCGCGATCTGCGCGTGCAGACCGATTTGGAGCAAAAGGTCGCCCATTTCCTCGCACAGGTGGTGGCTATCCTCCTGGTCCAGGGCTTCCAGGACTTCGTAGGCTTCTTCAAGCAGGTAAGGGCGCAGGCTCAGGTGAGTTTGCTCCCGGTCCCATGGGCAACCGTCATCCCGGCGCAGGCGCGCGATGATCTGTTGAAAGTCTTCAAAGGAGGCTCCCTGGCTCAGAGGCGGGACATAAAGGCAGGTGAGCATGCCGAGGTGAACCGACTGGTCGATTTCGTAGAGCGCGAGTTTCTCAATGAATTCATCCGCGGTGCCGGCGTTGTGCACCAGCATCACGGGATGTTGTTCGGGATAGTTTGCCATGAGCGTAAGCTTGAGTTCGCTGGCTTCAAAGCCATTTTCCAATTGAGAGATTAACGCCTGAATGGTTGGCGGGAAGGATGGCACCTCAAGCCGCGCGATTTGCAGCGCGTCCGCCAGCACCAGTTGTGGATGAGGGTCGATTCCAAGGGCTGAGCAGACCGGCTCTATAAAGCTGACGCCGTCGATCAGGCGCACGGTCAGATCGCTGCCCTCAATCGCTTTTAAGACTTCACTGACTGTTCCTTCCGCGACAAATGGGCTTCCAGGAACACCGTAGGTCACGCCTTGCTCGCGACTTCCGAGCTCCAACACCTGCTGGATGATGACCTCGAAAACTTCGCTTACGCTCGCGCTTGCGTCATATACGTCATCAAAGCTATGCACCTTCAGGTTTTCCGGTAAGCCAGCCACAGCTGGGTGGAACCTGGTTCGCAGCCAGATTTCGCCGCACTGCTCAAGGTGAGCCCATGCTTCGCGTGTCAGATATTCCGCCCCGGCGGGACCCAATCCAACGATCGTAATTCCTCGTCCTGTCATCAGTTCAGTTTCCTTTATAAACATGCAAAGGCTGCCCAAGTTAAGCTGGGCAGCCTTAATATTGTAACATTACCCGATTCCAACATGCCAGGAAAGCTGGCAAGTGGGAACCAAAACTAACGCTTGGTGTAGGTCGGAGCCTTGCGGGCGCGTTTGAGACCTGGTTTCTTGCGTTCCTTTACGCGAGCGTCGCGAGTAAGGAGACCTCCGGCGCGTAAAGCAGTGCGCACGCTCTCGTCTTCCGCGACGAGCGCACGAGCAAGACCGAGCTTGACCGCGTCGCGCTGGCCGCTAACGCCGCCGCCCTGCACTTTGACGGTAACGTCAAACGAGGCTACGCTTTTGCCAGTGGTTTCGATCGCGTTCAGGATCGCGGGAGCGTCGCCGGCACGAGTGAAATACTCAGCCAGGGGTTTCTCATTGACAGTAAAACTGCCGCTGCCGGGATAGATACGCACACGGGCTGTGCTTTCTTTGCGTCTTCCAGTTGCTTCTATGTATTGTGTCATGATTCCTCTTTACTACTTTTCGAGAATAGGCTGGGGGTTCTGACCCTGGTGGGGGTGCTCGGAGCCAGCGTAAATTTTCAGGTTGTCAAGATATCGGGCTGTCAGACGGTTTTTGGGTAGCATTCCACGAACAGCAAAGCGAATGATGCGGTCGGGATGGGTTTCCAACTGGCGCTTATACTCCACTTCGTGGAGTCCACCCGGATAACCGGAATGGCGATAATATTTTTTCTCTTCGGCGCGGGTTGGGTTGACATGGATCTGGGACGCATTAATGACAACCACATGATCTTCAAGAACCACACCGGGTGTGTAATCCGGGCGATGTTTGCCGATTAACAGTGCTGCAATTTTGGTCGCGAGGCGGCCAAGGGTTTGACCGGAGGCGTCCACCAGATACCATTCTCCAGCCACATTTCCTTTAGGAATGTATGTTTTTTCCACTTTTACTTCTCCGTTTTCAAAATACATACCCGGCCTTGCAGGCTGGGCAAACAATCTTTTATTTATCCTCGTCAAAGGTCACTTTTTCCAAAGTTAGCCCGCGCGCTGGCGCTAGGCTGACGATGCCTGTGCTCAAGGTTTCGAGCCCAAGGCGTACCGTTTCAACCGGCAGCTCACCTAGCCCGATCCTAACCAGGACGTACACGATCCGCCGCACCATGTGGTAGAGAAAGGCATTGCCAACAATGGTGAAGCTCATGCCGTTTTTCTCCTCCACCCAGTCGGCTGAAAATATCCGCCGAATGGTGGTACCGTCCTCTTTCAGCGCTTTCCCGAAGGCAATGAAGTTGTGTTCTCCCAGCAGGTCGTCTGCCGCTGCCTGCAAGAGGGCAAGCTCCGGCTTACGTTCAAGCCGCCAGGCGTACCTGTCGCGCAGGGGATCGCGCGCGGATTGCCAGTAGAGATGATAGCGATACTGGCGGCTAAGGGCATCGTAGCGCGGATGGAACTCCGCAGCCACCTGTGTCACACTCTGCACCGCGATATCTGCCGGCAGGAAGGCGTTCAAGGCGTTTTGCAGGGAGTAATCCGGGTGGTTCCAGTCCAGATTGAAGCTGACCACCTGACCCCTGGCGTGCACACCGCTGTCGGTGCGCCCCGCGGGCATTACTGCCCTGCCCTGCCAACCCAGCCGTCGCAGAGCTTCCTCAAAGGTTGCCTGGACGCTGGTTTTGATTGCCTGCCGCTGAAAGCCGTTGTAGTTCGTGCCGTCGTAAGCGAGGATAAGTTTGTAATGTGCCATGCCTTTCGCTTTCTCGTGAAAGGCTTCTTCGCGAACTTTTCCGCTGCCTATTCGCTCACCAGCTCAAGCAGCACCATCTCGGCGTTATCGCCAAGCCTGGGACCAAGTTTGAGCAGACGCGTATAGCCGCCCTTGCGGGTGGAGAAACGCGGAGCGATGTCATCGAATAATTTCTTAACAACTTCGCCGCTGTTGTTGCCAAGGGAGGCAGCAGCCTGACGGCGGGCGTTAACTTTGAGAAGATCGTCGCCTTTTTGCGCGTTGCGTGCCAGCGTGATCAACTTTTCAGCATCTGGCTGAATGGATTTCGCCTTCGCCAGGGTGGTCTGTATTTTCTCATGCTCGAACAGCTGCTTGATCATGGTCTTGCGCATGGAAGTGCGATGACCCATTGTTCTGTTGAGCCGGTATCCTTTAACTTGATGCCGCATATCCTCTTACTCCACTTCTTCTTCTTTTTCCAGATAGCCTTTTTCGGCCATTGCCGCTTTCAGCTCTGTAAGACTTTTATCACCGAAATTTCGAATGGACAGCATAGCGCTTTCGCCCTTGTCCAACAGTTCCAGCACATCGCCCACGGTGGTGATGCCGGTGCGTTTCAAAGCGTTGAAAACGCGCACGGTCAGATCCAGGGCTTCGATCGGGGTCTCAATGACATCTTTGCTAACAAAGGGGGTCTCAACCTCAGCCTGAACCACCGGTTTCACGAGTAGCTCCTCGCTTGTTCCGCTGATGATGCGCAACTGTTCCATCAACAGGTGCGAGGATTCGATTAGCGCCTTCTCGGGAGAGAGGGTGCCATCGGTCCAGATTTCGAGCTGGAGGCGGTCGAAATTGGTGCTCTGACCAACGCGGGCGTTGGTGACGCCCCAGTTGACACGCCGCACGGGCGAGAAAATCGCGTCCACCGGCAGCACACCAATCGGGAGTCTGTCCGCGCGCTCTCCGGCTGGGAGGTATCCCCGACCGGTCTCGATGGTCAAATCCATCTCCACATGAGCATCTTTATCATTGATGCTGAAGAGGTAGAGATCTGGGTTGACAATCTCGACTTCAGGAGGACAGCGCAGGTCCGCGGCGGTGATTTCGCCCTCGCCTTTTACATCCAGGCTGATGGTCGCGCTTTGCACGTTGTGCAGTTTGAAGCGAAGCAGTTTGATCTGCAGCATGACCTGAATGACATCTTCGCGGACGCCTTTGATGGTGCTAAACTCGTGCATCACATCGGTAATCCGCACGGAGCTGACTGCCGCGCCCTTCAGTGAAGAGAGCAGCGTTCTGCGCAGCGCATTGCCAAGGGTTACACCGAAGCCGCGATCAAGCGGGCTGATCGTAAATTTTCCATAGTCGCGAGACTCTTCAGTCCGCTCAATTTTTGGTGTTACCATTTCCATAATTCCTGTCACGGTTACCCCTAACCAGTCTAACGGTTAAGAAAGACTGAACTAGTCCTCAGATTAGCGTGAGTAGTACTCAACAACCAACTGCTCGTTGAGATTGCCATCAATTTCTGAACGTTCGGGGTTGCGCAGCATACGGCCGGTTAGATTGGTCAGATCACGTGCCAACCAGGTTGGGACGGTACGACCTTCGGCTTCTTCGCGCAAGTTCTTGAAATATACCGTTTCCTTGGATTTTTCGTTCACACTGATGACATCATCCACGCTGACACCAAAAGAGGGGATATCAGCACGCTGACCGTTCACCAGGAAGTGACCGTGGCTAACCAGGATCCGAGCCTGAGCACGGCTGGCACCAAAACCAAGACGGTATACAACATTCGCCAGGCGGGTTTCGAGGATGGTTAACAGGTTGGGACCAGTCTGACCACGCATGCGCAGAGCCTGTCCGTAGAAACGGCGGAACTGGCGTTCGTAAATCCCATACACCCGGCGGACTTTCTGCTTGGCGCGCAACTGCTTGCCATAGTCAGATTCACGCCCAGGGCGACCGGCGTTCATTTTTCCATGCATACCAGGGGCATAGCTGCGTTTTTCAAAGGAGCATTTAGGAGTGAAACAACGCTCTCCCTTGAGGAACAACTTTTCGCCTTCCCGGCGGCATAAGCGACAAACTGCATCTGTATATCTTGCCATTTCAATAATTTCCTTTTTCTTAATTACACGCGGCGTTTCTTGGGAGGTCGGCAGCCATTATGGGGCACAGGTGTCAGATCTGTGATCATGCGCACGCGAATACCCAAAGATTGGACTGCACGAATTGCAGCTTCCCGACCAGGACCAGGTCCCTTAACGAACAGTTCAACTTCCTGAAGACCCATCTGTTGGGCGGTCTTCACGGTTTGCTCGGCTGCCATTCTTGCAGCGAATGGGGTGCTCTTGCGCGATCCTTTGAAGCCAGCGGAACCGGAGCTGCCCCAGCAAACAGTGTTGCCTTGCAGATCCGTGATGGTCACGATGGTGTTATTGAAGGACGCAAAGACGTGCACCTGTCCTGTCGAAATCTGGCGTTTGACCTTACGCGAAGTGGTCGTTCGCCGCGCTGTACGTGCTTGTTTTGCCATAATTCTTCCTCACTAAATCTTTACATGTCTGCAACAGCCGGCGTTGGGTTGCCGCTGGGGAGAAAGGGAACCCCATCCCAAGCCTGCTGCTCAGTTCATTATTATTTCTTGGTCGCTCCACGGCGGCGTCCACGACCAGCGACTGTGCGCTTGGGACCCTTACGTGTGCGGGCGTTGGTGCGGGTGTTCTGACCGCGCAGAGGCAGATTGCGGCGGTGGCGCAAGCCACGGTAGCAGCCAATCTCAACCAAACGCTTGATGTTCATCTGGACTTCCCGACGCAGGTCGCCTTCGACCTTGAGGTTCTGTCCGATATAGTCACGTAGTTTCGAAACTTCGGTTTCGGGAAGATCTTTTACGCGGATATCAGGATCGACGCCAGTTGCTGCCAGGATGTTATCCGCAGTTTTGGGTCCGATACCATAAATATATCGTAAACCGATCTGAATGCGCTTGTTGCGCGGGAGGTCAACACCTTCTATACGAGCCATATTATGATTCCTTATCCTTGTCGCTGCTTGTGGCGGGTATTGGTACAAATAACATACAACCGACCGTCGCGTTTGACGATCTTGCACTTGTTACAGCGTTTCTTTATCGATGCTGATACTTTCATCAGTCTCTACTCCTTCTTCTATCCGCAAAGAATCTATTATATCTTTATCATTCATTATTGACAAGGTTTTGGCTATAAACTGGTTAACACCAGCGGGCCATCCTTGGTTACTGCTATCGTGTTTTCCTGATGCGCCGTCAATGACCCGTCCACTGAAACCACAGTCCATTGATTGCGCAGCGTCTTCGTCCGACGTGTGCCAACCAGCACCATCGGTTCGATCGCGATGGTCATACCTTCGCGCAGCAAAAATCCCTGCCCACGGACGCCATAATTGGTTAGCTGAGGATTCTCGTGCATTTCCCGCCCAACACCGTGGCCGGTGTAGACGTGCGTGCAGCGAAAGCCGTTGCTTTCCACGTATTCTTCAATCGCCGCGCCAACATCGCCGCTGCGATTTCCGGATACCATCAATGACGTGGCAATTTCGAGCGCCATTTTGGTCACATCGATCAAGCGTTGCGCTTCAGCAGAGATTTCGCCGACGCCGACTGTGAAAGCCGAGTCGCCCACGTATCCCTCATACACTGTGCCGCAATCCACCGAGATGATGTCGCCTTCCTGGAGCTTGCGCTTGCCAGGAATGCCGTGCACCATTTCTTCGTTAACGCTGGCGCAGATGCTCCCTGGGAAAGGCACCCCATTGCCGGGGTCATAATTTTTAAAGGGCGAGTAAACTCCATGAGCCCGCTGAAAACTCTCCGCGACCTCATTCAGTTCACCAGTGCTGACACCAGGCCGGATCTCTGCTTTTACCGCTTCAAGCGTCATGGCATTGAGCCGACCGGCTTCTCGCATCAGGGCGATTTCCGCGTCTGATTTGAGATTAATACTGCTTCCAAACATCACACCACAGCTTTCAACAAGTCTTCTGTGACTTGGTCAATAACTTGTGTGCCATCAATTTCAACCAGTTTCCCTGCCTGACGATAAAAATCAATCAGGGGGGATGTCTGATCATAGTACACATTTATTCGATGCAAAACCGTCTCTGGTTGGTCATCATCGCGCTGGTAGAGGGGTGAGCCGTCCACATCATCCACCCATTTAACTTTGGGTGGGTTATGCTGGGCATGATAAACACGCCCCGCGTGGCTCATCCAGCGACCGCTGAGACGTTCAACCAACACTTCGTTCGGCACGCTGATGAATGGCACCAGGTCCACCTTGCCGTCAATCTCAGCCAAAAGCGCTTCAAACGCTTCGGCTTGTGCCGGCGTGCGGGGGAAGCCGTCCATTACGGCTCCCTTCGCACAGTCGGGTCTTGAGAGGCGTTCTTTTACCATCGCGATGGTAACATCGTCCGGTACGAGTTCGCCTTTGACCATAAAACTCGATGCCAACTTACCAAGCTCAGTTTCCTTGCTCAGATTCTCGCGGAAGAGGTCTCCGGTTGAGATGTGAACCAGCCCCAGCTTTTCTGCCAGGATCTTTGCCTGTGTGCCCTTGCCAGCTCCCGGAGGACCCAGCATGACAATGTAAGTGGCTTTCTCGTTCATCTTAATGCTTTCTTGCTTAGTTGATCAGCCGATCATCGTAGCCGTGCATTCGCAGTTCGGTCTCAATCAATTCGACCGTCTCACGGATGGTGCCAACCACAATCAGAAGACCAGAAGCCTGCATCAGTTGTACACCCGCGCTGTTATCCGGCAGGAAGTATCCCATGATGTAAGGTAAGACTGCCACCAAACCCAGGAAGAATGCTCCGGGCAGAGTAATGCGCCGCTGCACGCGGGAGAGGTAGTCCTGCGTCGGTTTCCCACGGACAACGCCGGGGATTTGCGCGCCTTGCTTCTTCAGGTTATCGCCGTAGTTCTGCTGCTGGAAGAGCACATCCGTGTAGAAGTAGGCAAATGCCACGACCAGGATG
>JAYFQB010000003.1:0-2374 GCA_034927385.1 Anaerolineaceae bacterium
CTTTTCAAGCGCAGCGTCATCCTCTGGTTTCTGGTAAATCCGCGCGTAAAAGCGCAAATTTTCGATGCCGGTGAGATGCTCGTAAAGGAACGGCTGATGCATAACCAGCCCAATCGCATGCCGGGCGTGCGATTCTGAATAGTTGACCATGCGGTCATCGAGCCAGATTGAACCGGCTTCTGGTTTCAACAGACCGGCAAGAATTTTGAGCAAAGTGGTTTTCCCGGCTCCGTTGCGCCCCAGCAGACACAGCAGTTCACCCTGCTGTACGTCCAGATCGAGGGCATCCAGAACCCGATGCTGCCCAAATGTTTTGGTCACCTGCCGGATCGCGAGAGTCATGAACCAGCCAGCTCCTGCTCTTGTTCTTCCGCAGAGTCAAGCTTCAGGGACTTCCAGGGCATGCTGGCTGCCAAAACCGCTCCCAAAACCATCAGAAGCGCTCCAATCCACATAAAGTTGACCAAGGGGTTATCCGAAACCTGGATGGTCACGTAGCCCATCATACCGCTGTAGTCCAATAGTAAGGTGTAGAAATCTCCCCGCAGGGTTGACCGCTTGTCAGGAACGCTAACATATTGCCCGCGGTCTTCGTAAAGATGCTGCCCGGGGAAGAGCCTGTCAATGGCCTTACCATCCTTCCAAAGAACGAGTTCGGCTTCGATCGTCATATACTCCGGGTTTTCATACTCCCTGGTGAGTTGCACAAATTCAACCTCATAGGATCGAAGCGGCATTTTGTCACCGGGGATCATGGTGCCCTGGATGCTGCCCTCGAGGGCTTCCATGCCCACAATGCCAAGCGCGATCAGAAGTACGCCGGCATGGACGAGCCAGGCACCATGGCGGGCACGCTGTCCCCACCACTTTTTTGTTGCGTCGCGCGGCGTTTTACTGTCGCGAAGCGTCAAGCCAACCATCAGTATCAACCCAAACGTGATCACAAAGAGCACAAGGAGCCCCAGCCAGGATTTAGTCAGGAAGAAATAATAAACAACCACCAGAGCCAGGGATAAAACCAAGGGGATCCGGACAGCTTTCCCCAGCTGCTTGGCTGAATTCACGGTCCAGGCAGTGATCGGGCAAACAGCCATTAACACTGCCAGCAAAATGAAGAGTGGCGTGGCGGCTTTATCAAAAAAGGTCCGATCCAGCCCAATTTGGGTGCCCGTGAGAGCGCCGGTAATCAGGGGATACGCAAGTCCATAGAAACAGACAACCGTAAGCGAAATCAGGATGACGTTGGTATATAGAAACGCCGCGTCTCTCGTAACCAGAGACGTGAGTTCCCAGCCGGAATAGAGGCTGCGCCAGCGCCAGACCAAAACGCCCGTGCAGACCCCAAACAGAATCATGGTGAGAAGTGTGAGCGGGAGGGAAATTTTGCTTTCTCCAAAAGCGTGAACTGAATTGAGCAGACCGGCACGGGTGATGAGAATGCTAAAAATCACCATGACGTAAGTAAGCACGATTAGAACAAAGTTGAAACGTTTAAAGATTTTCCGCTGTTTTTGCAGCAACAGGCTGTGGAGCAGACCGGTGCTGGTGAGCCACGGAATCAAAGAAGCCGTTTCCACAGGGTCCCACGCCCAGTAGCCGCCCCAGCCAAGTACGTCATAAGACCACCAGCTGCCCAAAACGATTCCAGCCGTCAGCAAAACCCAGGCGCCAAGCAGCCACAAGCGCGTTTCGCCCAGCAGACCTTCGCCAGACTCTCCACGAATGAGGTGCGACATGGCAACACTGAATGGGATCAGGAAAAGCGCAAATCCGAGGTATAGGATAGGCGGATGAATTACCATCCCCCAATGGCGCAAAAGTGGATTCAACCCAAATCCAGAGATTCCGCCATAAACAGTTGCCCCGGCAGCGGGGGAAAAAACACCGTCAAGCACATCGCCAGACTCCAACAGCCAAACCCGACTGAAGGGGTTTTCTGCGAAAAGTGAAAGACTGCTGAAGAAGAGCACATTCAAAGCCGTAAAAAGAAAAGACCAGGCATCCTGAATTTGACGACGCACATGCAGCGAAATAAACAAAACCAGGTTGAGGGTCCAGCTCCAGAAAATGAGGGATCCAGCCTGTCCGCCCCAAACCGCAGTCATCTTCAGCACGGTTGGCATAACGGAGTTCACGACCGAAACCACATACGCGTTGGAATAATCCTGCAACACTTGCATCACCATCAGGCTGAGAATACTGAGGGTATGAAGCCCAAACGAGAGATTCGCCAGTTGGATGACCGGTTTCGTCAACTGAGTCTGGCGTTTAATCAGTTGGAACACGGTGAGAACCAGGGCGGTAAGAATAGCCAACACAGAGGCGGCAAAGGTAAGTAGACCTAAATAAAACATGGTGACCCTTTCAGAGGGGT
>JAYFQB010000366.1:0-4185 GCA_034927385.1 Anaerolineaceae bacterium
CTACCACGACTATCAGAGCCGGAAGAAAGCTGCCTGTCCGGATTTTTTTGATCTCCAGCAGGTTGCTGATGGCAAGCCCAGCCAGGATCACCCCTCCGACAGAAGACATTTCCGAAATCACACTCTGATCGAAACCTTTCCCAGCAAATCCCGCCAAAAGCGAAATCGCGCCTTGATAGATCAGGACGATTGGCGCGGAAAATAACACCCCGACCCCAAAAGACGAGGCGAAAGCAATCGCGGCAATCCCATCCAGCAAAGATTTGATCGCCAGCATCTGATAATCGCCGGAAAGTCCGTCCTGCAGCGAGCCAAGGATTGCCATTGGACCGATTGAGAAAAGGAGCGAAGTCGTTACAAAGCCGCTGATGAAGCGAGTTGCCTCAGGCGAACCTGTGTTTGTGCCGCGTTCCACCTTCTGCTGAATGCGTCCGCCCAAACTATTCATCAGGTCCTCGAGGCGCAAGGCTTCGCCTATGATCGTCCCAAGCACAATACTGGAAAGCGGCACGAGCATGTTCTGCGTTTGAGAGAAATTATGCACACCATACGCGAGCATAAACAAACCCAACGCGGATGTCAGGGTTTGCCGTACTTTCAAAGGGATGCGATTGCCCGCGAGGAGTCCGATCAGACCGCCGATTAAAATCGCGGCAAAGTTGACGAGGGTGCCAATCATTCTATTACGCTGGTATTTCAGCCAGGATTAACAAATAACAAATGGTGGAAAGACGGTTCAGATACTGAAGCATGCTTCTATCCGGGATTTGGAGGGCATCAAAGGCAGCCACCGCCTCGCGTTCCACCCTGCGGACGATCGCGCGCGCCAGGTCCAGCGTGCCAGTCGCGGGTGTCTGACCCGGGCGGATGAACTCACCCGGATATACGGTCGCGGCTTCCACGACCCTGATGGTTTCCTCCAGGTTGGCAAGCTCGCTTGAAAAACAGTTCTCAAGGCTGTCCATCGGCGTTCTCGGCAGCGCGGCTAAAATTCCCATCATGCTGGAAAGGTCCTTCTGGCAGCCGTCGAGCAAAACCTGGCTGTCCGGGGAGCAAAACCCTTTTGCCATGCTGAGGGCGGAACTGGCTTCGTCAATCGCGCCGATAAGCCCGATGCGTAGGTCAGATTTCCTCACGCCTCGTTCGCCAATCAGGTCCGTCTCGCCAACTGGTTTCATGTGCTACTCCGTGGGTGTGGCTGTTTGTGAAGCGGTTGTGTCAGAAAGAATATACCAGGTGCTGACCGTGTTAAACCTGTCAGCCGGGTCATAAATCGGTCCGATTGAGATGCCCTTGATCGCGCTTATAGTCCCATAGTTATAAACTGTGTAGAACAGGGGTAGCGATGGTAGATCCTCTTCAAAGAGAATCTGGAAGTTGCGATAAAGACGCACGCGCAAATCTGTGTTGGGTTGAGTGCGGGCTTGCTCCAGGTATTCGCTGGCGGTAGTGTTACGCCATTGGGAATAATTCTGACCTGCCTCAGCCTGCGATTCTGCCCAGAAGGGATACGGGTCCGGATCCGGAGTGTTGCTGAGGTCAATATCCACCAACGCCGCTTCATAAGCCCGGCTTTCCAGGCTTGCCTTAAGCTCGGCATACGGTCGTACGTCCAGCGTAACCTCAATGCCAATCGAGGTCCAGTTTTGAGCCAGAATTTCAGCCAACTGGCTGTGAATCTGGTCATCCTGTACCAGCAAGGTCAGCTTTGCCTGGGCGCCTTCCGGGGTCATCAACTGACCAGTTTCAGACCACGTGAAGCCGGCTCCCGCGAGCAACTGCCGCGCAAGGTCCACATCGTAGCGATAGGGCTCCAACCCGTCATAAAAAGCCCAGCTTCCCGGCATGATCGGTCCAAGAGCGGGAACAGCCTGGCTGGCGAAAACCTGATCAATCATCGCCTGCCGGTTGGTGGCTGCCATCAGAGCCTTGCGATACTCGGTGGATTGCAGCGTTGTTTGGCTAAGGTTCTGGTTGTTCAGGAAAACCATCGTCAGGCGGGGCATACGAATGGAGTGGATATCCAACCCGGGTTGGTTCAGTGCGGTTTCAAGGTCAGCCTGATCTATCTTGCCTACCGCGTCCACCTCATCGCTCAGATAAGCCTGAAGCGCTGAATGAGCGTCGGAATAAAGCTTGAAATTGATCTCATCAATATACGGACGTCCCGCATAGTAATATTCAAAAGCATCCAGGCTGACGCCGTCGATTTTGCCGTCAGTCAGGGTAAATTCGCGGAAACGGTACGGTCCGGAACCAATCGGCGCCAGGTTAAACGGATGGTCGACCAGTTCATCGATCGTTAGGTTCCCCAAAAGATGCGAGGGCAGGATCTGGAACGTAAGATAGTCCAGAAATGGCGCAAAGCTATAGGGCAGCGAAAACTCGAGGCTCAGGTCCGAAAGAGCGGTAATCTGAACAAGCTTCCAGAAGCTGCGCAAATCCTCAGGCACAAGGCTGCTGTCGCTTTGCATCAGCGAAACCGTGTAGAGCACATCCTGGCTGGAAAGTGCGGTGCCGTCATGCCAGACGGCATTATCGCGCAGGTTAACCACGTAGCGCGTCCCATCGGAAGAGATTTGCCAATCTGCCGCAAGATCCCCCACCGGCAGCCCACGGGAATCAAATTTGAGCAGACTGCTGAAAATCAGTCGGTCAATATCCCGGTCAGCCTGGTTATACCGATCCAGCGCCGGATTCAGGCGCATGATCTCGCCGACCAACCCCTCGGTAAAGCTGCCGCCCGTGATCGGGTTTGGAGTGTTTTCAGTCAGCGGAGTTGACGTTGAGCGTTGGAACACCAAAATCAATCCAACCACCAACCCGGTAAGCAGGACAATCAAAAGCTGCCAGCGAAAGCGTCTCATTTGGTAAACAGAAAGACAACCCCCGACGTAGGCGAGTTGTCTTTATCCTCCATTGTTAATCTTGATAGCGGCGTGAGATGTCGCTATCAGGAAATGATCACACTGATGAGCGCGAGCAGCAAAAACACCACACTCAGGGCGATCGTGATATAGAACATCACTTTTTCAATGCCGCGCCGCTGAGTGTAGACGCCGCCGGAGTCGCCGCCGGTTAAACCGCCCAAGCCGACACCTTTGCTCTGCACCAACACACTGGCAATCAAAGCGATTGAAACGATAATAATTGCAACATTCAGAACCATAACTTCAAGCCTCCTGCGGATTAGATTCTGATTATATCCAATCCGTTGTTTTCGTCAAATTTACATGAACTTCTATTTTACCCGATAATCGCAATCACATTGCGAGCAATTCAACAACCCTTGCTGGAATACGGGGGCTTAAAGCCAACCTCTTACTGTCATCGCAAGGGACGAAGCGACACGGCAATCTGCAGTTATGAAGCCGGGTTCAAAACCGAATCCGGTTTAGGTGTTATGGGGGTTTTCCGCTATTTCTGCTGTTTTATGATAGTGCTGGGTACTGGGCTTGTAGAGGTTTAGCATGCCAAACCCGCCTTACCCCCCCCATGGGAAGCCCAGGCTATGGCACGCTATTTGATTGCCGAAAGCTTCTAATGGAGACCGGTGGTCAAGTGCGTCGCTTGTTCCAACAGGGAGGTTTCGTAATCAGGAAACCAATGAGAACAGGAGAATCTATATTTACTATCGGTTACAAATTTCAGTATTCGTCTCTGTGCTCGACAAAATGTTGAATCAATTGGGCAGCCAGTAAGGTGTTCCTTCCAAGTTCAAGAAAGATATGGCTTCCTACTTCCTTGAATATCTCAATACCTTTGAATTGCTTTTCAAAACCGACAATATCATCATACTTGATCAATTTGTTCGAAGCAGATCCAAGAAACAACATCTTTTGACTTGTAATAAACAATTCACCACGATCGATTTTCACAAATTCCATTTCACTTTTCTTCCCCACTCCCAAATTACCTGCTTTTAAACTTAATCCTGGCAATAACTTGATTCGAAAAGTCGGACCATGATAGGAGACACGATTAGTTACGCTTTTCTCCTCAAAATAGACTGCCCTTTCACGATAATAGCAGAACTCGCCTTCCCGTAATTTGATACCAACTTCGATCGGCTTTATGGACTTTTGTCCCTTTTTTCGATCTTGTTCTTCACTAGTCCCATAATCTCTTTTTTCTGATTGGCGGGTATCCAAATTTCTTCCACAATATCTACACACTATTGCCTTG
>JAYFQB010000006.1:0-11498 GCA_034927385.1 Anaerolineaceae bacterium
TATGCAAAACGAAGTAAACAAGGATGACTGTTCAGCAGTCTGGCTGGAAGAGGAGCCATATCGGATTGACCGTCTGATTTTTGCGAATGTCCCCGGCGATTTTCTGAACCGATCGGTTGAACTGAGAATCCTCGGGATGACAGCCTATCCGAATGAAGGAGAATACTGCAAGGTGTTGAATATTGACGCTATTCAAAAGACGATGCAGACTGACTTCCCCGGTGTGGAGCTGGAGTGCTTTCAGGATGAAGGGATTTTGGGTTATGGGATAAAGCAGGACTCTGTTTTTGCCAACGACGAAAAGGCCCTGGCTGAGCTTTCTGACTACGCGGCAAAGGCACTGCTCGGCAGCAGAGCTGGTATATGGAAATTTGATCTGACATCAGATTAATCGAGCAATTCACAACGTATCAACAAACAGCGGCGCAAATTTGCGCCGCTGTTTGTTGATTGTTAAGAAGGGGTTATTGACGAGGGAATTACCTGGTCTACTCTCCCAACGCGGCGTCGACGATTTCGCGGGCTTCTTGTTGAATCTGCGCCAGGTGGGCGGCGCTTTTGAGGCTCTCGGCGTAAATCTTGTAAATATCTTCCGTTCCCGATGGTCTGGCAGCAAACCAACCATTTTCGGTAACGACCTTCAGACCGCCAAACGGAGCCTTGTTGCAGGTCGCGGCGGTCAGCTTTTCCACGATCGGCTCGCCAGCCAGCATTTCCGCTTTAACCAGCTCTGGTGAGAGATTGCCAAGGATAGATTTTTGTTTGGCGTTTGCTGGCGCGTCCTGCCGGGCATAGAAGCTTCCGCCCAGTTCCGTTTCCAAAGCCTGGTAATGCAAGCCGGGATCTTTGCCGGTTACCGCCGGGATCTCTGCCGCCAGCAGGTCGAGGATGAACCCGTCTTTGTCGGTTGTCCAGGTGTCGCCGTTCCTGCGCAGGAACGACGCCCCGGCGCTTTCCTCCCCGCCAAAGCCGATGCTGCCATCCAGCAGTCCGGGTACGAACCACTTAAAGCCCACCGGCACTTCGCACAGCCTTCGCCCGATCTTTTTGGCAACCCGGTCGATGACCGAACTTGAGACCAGGGTTTTACCCACCGCGGCTGCCTCGGACCAGTTGGGACGATGCTGGAAGAGGTACCAGATCGCCGCGCTCAGGTAGTGATTGGGGTTCATCAAGCCCACGCTCGGGGTGACGATGCCGTGGCGGTCGAAATCCACATCATTGCCAAAAGCAACGTCAAAGTTATCCTTCAGTGCCACGAGGCTCGCCATCGCGTAGGGGGAAGAACAGTCCATGCGGATTTTGCCGTCCTTATCCAGCGTCATGAAGGAGAAGGTCGGGTCGACGCGTTTGTTGACGACCTCAAGGTTGAGCCCATACATTTCCGCCATGGGTTCCCAATAGGCAATACCCGAACCGCCTAGCGGGTCAACGCCGATGTGAACGCCGGAATCGGCGATTGCCTTCAAGTCAACCACGTTGATGAGGTCCTTAAGATAGGGGGTCATCAGGTCTATTTGTTTGGTAGTTTCGGCAGCCATCGCTTTGTTCAGCGGTAACCGGCGAACGTCCAGCATGTCGTTGGCGATGATTTCATTCGCCCGGTTTTGGATCCATTTGGTGGTAACCGTGTCGGCTGGACCGCCATTGGGCGGGTTGTACTTGAAGCCGCCATCTTCAGGCGGATTGTGCGAAGGGGAGATGACCACGCCGTCCGCCTGGACGCCTTTGTGGCTGGCGTTCCAGGTCAGAATGGCATGTGAAATAACCGGTGTGGGGGTGTAGCGGTGGTTTTGATGGATGTGAATCTCCATGCCGTTGCCAGCAAACACCTCAATGGCGGTATAAAGCGCCGGCTCCGAAAGCCCATGGGTGTCCATCCCCATGAAAAGCGGTCCGGTGATGCCCTCGCCGCGGCGATATTCGTAGATTGCCTGACTGATGGCAGCCACGTGATCATCGTTGAAGCTCCCATTCAGAGACGTGCCGCGGTGACCCGAGGTGCCAAAAGCCACCGCCTGGGCTGGATTGCCTGGCTCGGGGTGTTGGGTGTAATAGGCTGAGATTAAACGCGGAATGTTCGTCAGCGATTCGATCGGCGCGGGTTTTCCTGCAAGTGGATGATTACTCATTTGGACTCCTCTTCTTCATCAGGCTTCCGACTGTTGGATAGGTTGAATTTTTCCTGCCCATTCGGTATTCAATTCGGGATTATTCATTTTATCATGCTGCTTGTTTCGATCGGTAAAAACCTGAAACTTGCACAAAAAACACCCCGGAAAGCTGTTCTCTTCCGGGGTGTTTGCCTTGCACATTCTATTGATAGTGAAGATGTTTATTCGATGACGTAAATCAGGTTTGCGTCGAAACTGACCACTATCTGCCCTGCCGATACGGGTACGGAGGTGGTTGAATCTTCCATGCCGCCGCCCATGCCGTAGGGTGAATAGGGCTGAACGTAAGAAGTGTTAGCCACATTAATCGTCTGAATCTGACCCAGAGTGACACCAGCCGTGGCTGCTGTTGCCAGTGCTTTTGCCTCGGCATCTTTGATGGCAAGGTCTCTCGCTTGTTCAAGCGCTGCCTGTCGGTTGGCGATATCAAAGTTGATTCCGTAGATCTGGTTGGCTCCAGCCCCCAAAGCCGCGTCCAAAGTCTGGCTCAGCTTGGTCAGATCACGAACAGTAACATAGAGTGTGTTTTCCACCGAATAGCTGATATAGCTTGGCTGCCCCATCTGATCGTACTGCTGGATGGAATACACATTAAAGTTGGCAGTTTGGAGGTCAGTTTCGTCAATTCCAATTTCTTTCAACGCCTTGGTAATTGCGGCTGCCTGGGCGTTGTTGGCTTCGAGGGCAGAAGAAACATCCTGCGCCTCACTGCGAACGCCAATGTTGATGTATGCCAGATCAGGCACGAGGGTGACTTTGCCGGTCCCTGTTACGCTCAAGGTTCGCAGGGGATCCGAAAGGGATTGGGGGGAGGCTGTGGTTGCTTCGGCTTGCTTCTCCGTGAGCATAGAACAAGCCGAAAGGCTGATGGAAGCGACGATCAGCATCGCGATTAGACTAAAGATACGTTTCTTTTCCATAGTTTTCTCCTGTATGGTTGACTTTCTGAGATTAATACGTCGGATAAGTGCTTTTTGTTCCATATTGTCTTGTCGGCTTGGATATAATTAGGGAACGTAACGCCAAAGAGGAGATTATGCCGGTAAATTACGCTCAATTAGAACGAAGCCAAGGTCAATTTGCGGCGGATTATGCCGCCTGGCAGGCGGAACAGGCTGCCCAGGCGGGCATTCTTAAGAGCCTGCTCGACGGGGCTGCAGCCAACCCGGAGCTTCTGCGCCAGGCGATTGAGGATGCTGAGCAACAACTGACCAACCTTTATCTGGCAAAACCCACCAACGAGCCGATTCTGACCCATAAACCTCTGCCCCGCGCGCCGCAAAGCTACACGCTCATCGCCGCCGACGGTTCGCAGGTCGTGCCAAGCCGACACCGCGCGCTGCAATTCGGTGTGATTAATGTTGGTCTGATCAAAGCCCATATCGGAAGCGGGGCTCCACCTGAGATCAGCGTTGAGACAGAATTGCTCACGCTGAACCAGATCATGGGGGATGAGGGTACGCTGATTGGCGAGGATGAGGTGGCGCTGCTGCGCGACCTGGCAGAACGCAAGCTGCTCCGCCAGGCAGAAGCGCCTGAGGACCGCGAACCGGTCATCACGTTGACGGATGGTCCTTTGGGAGTCTTTTTCCGCCCAAGCAATCAGGGCGACCGGGGGCATGAGATGCAGCAGAAGGTGCAGCGCGAGATGTCTGAGATTGACGAAGAGCTGCGTCAACGCGGTGTGGTAACAGCCGGCTACATCGACAAGCCTGGTTCCGCCCTGCTCAGCCACATGCTGGCAGTTTTCCAGTGCAAACAGCAGGGCTTGCCCCTTGACGCGAACGATCGAAAGCTCAGCCTGAGCGACCGTTTCATTTTGCAGGATATCCTGCGCGTGCCGGGAGAACGCTCCGCGATTTTTGAAGCCATCACCCGCAACCCGCGCAAACCAGCCAACAGTACGCCGGTGGGGTTCTTTTACCTGAACGTCAGTAGCGAGGCAAACGACCCCTGCCTGATCCGCCTCGAATTTCCGCTTTGGGTCATCGAGAACCCCGCCCTGGTGGACATCCTGCATGCCGTTATCTATACCGAAGCCCAGGTGTTGGATTCTCATCCGTACCCATATCTGCTGCACCGTGCCCACGAGCTGGCGGTGGTCAAACGGATCGAAGCAGACGAAATTGAGGTGATGCTTCAGAGCCAGATTGACCCCGAAACGCGGGCTCGCCAGCAGCGTTCCAATAAAGATTACCTGAAAGGACTATCATGAGCGATTCGTCCCGTTCGATCCCGATCGGCAAGCTTCTGCGAGCCGACAACAGCCAGTTTGTGGCGGGCTGCCGCGTTAGGGAGCTGGAAACACCATCCTTCGGTTCGCTGGTCAGAGCCTCCCTTGAAGACCAGACCGATGTGTATGGACTGATCACGAACATCAGTATCAGTGATGATGGACTCGTGCGCCAGTTGGTCTCGGGGGTGAGTATCCCCGGCGAATACACTGCGGACAACCGCCACAATCGCAACCTGCCGGTTGAGATTCAGGTGCTCACGGTTGGTTTTGGCAGTAATGGAAGAATCCATCACCAACTGCCGCCTCGCCCGCCGCTCAGCCTGGACCAACTCTTTTTGTGCGACTCCGAAGAAGTGGCACACTTCACCAGCCATGGGTATTCCTACCTACGCCACATCCTGCGCCTTGAAGACCAGCCGGTGGAGGAGCTGCTAACGGCACACCTCAGCCAGGCACGCCGGGTGCAGGATTCACTTGGCAACCCCGATTGGTACGAGATGGTCTGCCAACGGCTGATCGTCCTGTTGAGAGATGATTACCCGCGCCTGACCCGTGTGTTGGACGCGCTTTCGGAATTGGAGTAAGGCATCATGGAACAACGAATTGATTTCAGTAATAACAATCCTCCGATCGGCTTTGTTACCGGGGGCGGACTTGAAGCCAATCTGCAGGTGAAGCTGACCGTTCCGGCGCAAACGGTGCAGGAAGGCGCGTTTGTGGTGATGGATAGCGGCTCCCTGCGGTTTTACGGATTGGTGACCGACCTCCAACTGGCGGCGGTTGACCCCAACTATGCGAGCCAGCTAAACAGCGAACGCTTCAGCCCGCGCCTGGCACAGTATCTCAACCAAAACACGCTCTATACCAACCTTGCGGTCATGCCCGCCTTGATGCTTGACCGAGGTCCGGATCCAACCAGCC
This sequence comes from Anaerolineaceae bacterium, assembly GCA_034927385.1. GTDB lineage: Bacteria > Chloroflexota > Anaerolineae > Anaerolineales > Anaerolineaceae > Mesolinea. The sequence goes on from JAYFQB010000006.1 coordinate 5,332, forward strand.
CGGAATACGCACAGTGGGCGCAGGCTCGCCCTGAAAAACCAAAACCGATCTCGGTGAAGACCGTTCCCAACCACCACGCGCCGGTCAAGTTGGCAGATTCCATGGATATTGCCCAGATTTTTGGCACCGAGGACGGAAAAACAATTTTCCGGGTAGGAGAGACGCGCGAGCAAGGGCACGCGGTTTGCCTGGACCTGGAAAAATTCGTCCAACGGTCGGCGGGAATCTTCGGCACGACCGGCTCGGGCAAATCCTTCCTGGCAAGGATGATCCTGGCGGGGTTGATCCATGCCAACAACGCCTCCACCCTGATTTTTGACATGCACAATGAATACGGACCTTCCAGCACCTCTTCGGATACCGGAAAGCCGGTTAGCGGGCTCAAAGACCAGTTTACGGCACGCGTGACTCTGGTCGGGTTGGGGGCGGGAACGAGCTTTGGGTCCCGTAATGCCGATTTCAACCTGGAAATCGCCTATAAAGACCTCACACCCGAAGATATTCTCCAGCTTAGCCAAACGCTCAACCTGAAAGAAACCACCGCAACAACGCTGGACGCCCTGCAGAACAGCTTCGGCGACGAATGGTTCACCGCCTTTATGGAAATGCGCGGGAAAGCCACCGAAGAGGACGAAGACGGCAAACGCCGTCCGGCAGCCGACAGCGTTGAAGCCTGGGCGAACGAAGCAGGTGTTCATGTGGGGGCGGCGGAAGGCTTGCGCAGCAAACTCAGCCGGTTGAAGAACCGCCCTTACCTGGTGGACAGCCCCGCGAGCAACGGGCTTGAGAAGGTTATTAATCACTTACAGGAGGGCCGCCATGTGGTGCTTTCCTTTGGGGGGTTCGATTCGGAGCTCGATTACCTGCTTGTCACCAACTTGATCACACGGAAGATCCGCGACACCTGGGAAGCAGCCACGAACCAGTATCACAAGGACAAGAAGAAGGAACCCCGCCCACTGGTAGTAGTGGTCGAGGAAGCTCATAAACTGTTGAACCGCGAAATGGCTTCGCAGACTATTTTCAGCACCATCGCGCGGGAAATGCGCAAGTATTATGTGACGCTGCTGATTATCGACCAGCGTCCATCCCAGATTTATGATGAGGTAATGTCGCAGCTTGGAACGCGTATCTCGGGTGCCTTGGGGGATGAGGATGACATCAACGCGGTGTTGAGCGGTCTGGCTGGGCGGAACGCGCTGCGCGGCATGCTCGCCAAGTTGCAGCCGAAAGAAGAAGTGCTGATGCTTGGCTGGGGCGTGCCCATGCCGATCCCAATCCGTTCGCGGCGCTATGATGAAAAATTCTGGCAGGAAATCCACAAGGATGAAAAGCCCTTGCCCGAAACCACCGCGGGATTTAACAAATTGTTAGGGTTTGGTGACGATGATACCGATTAAACTGCGCATTACCGGCTTTACCTCATACCGCAAACCAGTTGAAATTGATTTTTCGGGCTTTGAGCTGGCGTGCATCTCCGGTCCAAACGGAGCGGGGAAGTCATCCCTGCTGGATGCCATCACATACGCCCTATACGGGGAAGCCCGCAAAAAAGACGCAGCCATCATCAATACTGCCGCGAACAAGGCGGAAGTGCAGCTGGATTTTGAGTATGAATCACAGACGTACCGGGTTATCCGCAGCATCACACGCGCCAATGGCAGCCAGCTTGAATTTATGATCCTGAACCCCGACGCCGGGGAAGAAGGCAGTTGGAAGATTTTGACCGAACATAACCAGCGTGCCACCCAGGAAAAAATTGAGAAAACCCTGCGGCTGGACTATGTCACTTTTGTCAATGCAGCGTTTTTCCTGCAAGGAAAAGCTGACTCATTCGCAACGCAAGGCCCGGCTGACCGTAAGAAAATTCTCGCGAGCATCCTCGGGCTGGACCAGTGGGATGTGTATCTGGAAGTTGCCAAGGACCGTATTCGGGATGCCAAAAACGAGTTGGAAATCCAGGAACGCAAATTGACTGAAATTCAAGGTGAGATCAGCCAGGAAGATTTGAAACACGCGGAATACCAAGCCGCCGAGCAGGAGCTTAACGCGGCTTCGGCTGAGGTGGAGCTGCAAACGGCTCTTCACCAGCAGCAGCTGACACTAAAAGACAAAATCGACGCACAACAGCAGACAGTCAAAACACTTGGCGACCAGCTTGAGGCTGTGCAAAAGCGGATCGATAGCTACGAACGTCAGAAAGCCGAACGGATAAACCGGCTTCAGTCCTACCAGAACATCATCGCCAATGAAGGTCAGATAACCAAAGCGTACGACACCTACAACCAACTGCTTGAACGCCTGCGCCAGGCTGAAGCTCAGGCGGAAAAGTACCGTCCGATAGAGAATGAGCTTAAAACCTCCCGACAGCGGCTTGAATTGGAAAAGCAGCGGCTGACCACCACGGCTGATCATCTCCGCAAGGAAGAAAGCCAAATTCGCCAGGCAGCCGAAAAAGCCCGGCATCTGGAAGAACAGCGGCAGGACGTGGCGGGGATGGTCTCAACCCTTACCCAGGAAATTAACAACACAGCCGATTTCGAAAGTCAGCTTGAAAACCTCGACGCCAGAAAAAAAGCCCTGAACCAGGAAAACGGCGAGTTGAATGCACGCATGCACGATATTTGCGACCGCATTACTAAACTGAAAGAGATAACCGGCGCGGTTTGCCCCACCTGCGGTCAGCCGTTAACCGAAGCGCACCGCATGGAAATGAGCAGTGAACTTCATGAATCCGGTACCGCCCTTGGCGACCAACACCGTGCTAACAAGAAAATAATTGAGGAAGCTGAGGCGGAAGGGAAGGCGCTAAACCAGGCGCGGCGCGACCTTGAGAAAAACAAAGCCGAATTGATGCAGTACCAGAATGAGATTACAAAAATCGATTCCAGTCTTCAGGACATCCGGAAAGCTGAGCAAAACTGGCAGAAAGAAGGCGCGATCAACCTGGCAAAAGTAGACCAATCTCTGAAAGCCGATGATTTTTTGCCGGATGTCAGGTTAAAAATCGCCGCGGAGGAAGAGCGGCTGGCTGAACTGGGCTATGATGCCCGTGCTCATCAACAGCTCAGGCAGGAAGAAGAAGCTGCTCGCCCCGCGGTGGATCGCCGCAACCAGCTTCAAACAGCTAAAAGCGCGGTGGTGGAATTGCAGGCTGGTCTGAACGACCTGGAAGAGAGTTGCCAGGTTGCTAATTCCGAAAAGAACCGCGTCCAGGCTGATTTCGATGGCAGGGTTGCCGAGCTGGCTGCCGCGCAGGCAGGTTTGCCGGATATCAATCAGACGGAAGCTTCGCTGAACATAGCAAAAATAAAAGTAAATAAGGTTCAACTCCGCCTTGGTGGGTTAAAGCAGCAACTTGCCACGATAGAGCAGCAGAAGAAGAACGCAATCACCATCAGGCAGGAAGCAGAGTCTATCCGGCGCAAGATCCGCGACCTTGAACAGGTGCAGAAAGCCTTCGGCAAAGATGGCGTGCCAGCAATGCTGATCGAAGCGGCTAAACCCGAGCTGGAAGAACAGGCAAACGACATCCTCGGCAGGCTCTCGGACTATACGATGAGCGTCAGCTTTGAGACCCAACGAACCTACAAGGACACCAAACGTACCGATAAACGCGAGACGCTCGATATCGTCATCAGTGCAGGCGGTTCTGATCGGGCTTATGAGACTTTCAGCGGCGGTGAAGCCTTCAGGATCAATTTTGCCATTCGCCTGGCGCTTTCGCGCGTTTTGGCAAAAAGAGCCGGCGCGAAGCTGCAAACGCTCGTGATTGACGAAGGATTTGGTAATCAGGACGCCCAGGGACGCCAGCGCCTGGTGGAAGCCATCAACCTGATTCGCCAGGATTTTAAAAAGATATTGATTATCACGCACATTGAGGAACTCAAGGATTTCTTCCCAGACCGGATTGAGGTCAGCAAGACAGCCGAAGGCTCACAGGCGGAAGTGCTGTTAGCCTGACCGCGACAGGTTGAAATGAGATGAATGGAAGCGGGTCAGGCACCCGCTTCTGGTTTAATCTTAATCAGCGCCAGTGTTGAGAACAGGAACAGGATTCCATAGAGCCCCATCAGCAGCAGGTAACCCGCGCCATCGCCGATCGGTCCGCCGATATACGCGCCGATCGCACCAGCTCCCGCCCCAGCGAGGTTTGATATTCCAAGCCAACGCCCCGCTTCCTCCCTGGGGACGATGGAGGTTCCAAGCGCCCAGTTTGAGGTGAAAAACGCGCCAGTTGCCAGCCCAACCAGAGCCCCACCAACCATCATCATCGGCATACCGCGCGACAAAATCACAACGGCTGTCCCGACGGCTGCCAGTATCCCGCTGATCAGGAGCAGCCGCCTGGCGCCAAACTTATCGGTAAGCCAACCGGAAGGGATCGAGATCACCAGAATGGCGGCGCCAACCACGAGCATCAGCATGGAAGCCGGCTGGGCTGCCGCGTTGCCCTGCAACAGCGGAAAACGTTCCTGGATGAAGTAAAGCACAAAACTGCCGAGGTTGTTAGCCCCCACCAAGAAAGCGAGCCGATTGATGACCCACCAGGTGAAATCCGGGTGGGCATTGGCTTGCTTGCCGAGGCTGATTTTTACTGAGGCAATCACCCCGAGCGCCACAGCCAGCAGCATGCCTGCCACACCCACCATGCCAACCAGCAACAGCCCTGCTGTCCCATCCAGCGCCAGGAGCCGCGGCACGAGCAGGCGGACGCCGCTGCCAATCAATAGGATCACCATGGTGAACAGTCCCGTCATTCCCACAAGGCGCAAGATTCCCGCCCAGTCGGCTGGTTTTGCCGGCTGTTTAAGGGGCGTCTCCCTGACCGTCATCGCCAGGGCAGTCGCCCCCACGAAGACAGCGATGATTGCCGCGATTGCCGTCCGGAGGTTGCCGGCGGTTACCAGCCTCGAAATGGTAAAAGCAACGAAAATGAGCGGGAGCGGTAGTTCAAAAAGAGCCTTGATGCCGGAATACCTGCCGCGTTGTGAAGGCGGCACAAGGTCGGGGATTAACCCTTGCGCGGCGCCGTGCCCGATATTTGAAAAAATCATCGAACAGACCATCACCGCGAAAAGCGCCCAATAGCCAGAGGTGCCATCCATCTTTCCAGCGATCCAGCCGAGCGTGAGAAACGCGCCAATTTCCAGAAGGGTGCTCACCAGGATGAACGGTCGTCGCCTGCCCCAGCGCGAGGTGTTGTTATCGGAAAGCTGACCTGCCACAGCCTGGGTGAGCAGGGCGACCATTAGTGAGACCAGCCGCATGGAACCGTAGCTGGTGCCTTTGGTGGCATCCCCCACGAATTGCTGTACCAAAAGCGGCATAATCAGCGGTGAGAGAGCCTGACTACGCAGAGTCAACGCGAAAAAATAGACATTTATTGTGATGGCGTCATACCACCGCAAGGGTTTCTGGGCAGGAGCTTCGCTCATGAACAGCTATGCTCAGGGTTTATTAGGAAACAGCGGATTACGAAAACCGTGCTCCACTTCCCAGGGGTAGATGATGCGGGCGTCTGTCGTCGCGCCGAAATAGTCGGGGCGGCTGGAATCAAACAGGTTTCGATAGGGGTTGAAGTGTAAAACGCAGGTGGAGGGTAAGCCGCTGGCTGCCGCCACACGTTTTCGCACGGCTGTAATCGTGCGCCCCGAACCCCAGACATCATCCACGATCAGCACCCTTTCATTCATCAGCGCGCTATTTTCCGGAAACTGGAGGAACTTAGGCCATGCCAGGTATGGGGATTTGAGCTGCCCGGGGCTTTCGTGGGGCTCAAAAAAATCGACAGAGGCGGTATAGATGTTGCGGATATCCATAGCCTCTGCCAGGAAACCTCCCGGCACAATGCCCCCGCGGGTGATCATCAACAGCACGCTGTATTTGTGATCAAATTGCTGAAGAAGGTTGTCGATCAGGCGATGCACATCCTCCCAGCTGATAAGTTCCTGGCGTTGGTTCATAGAAAAACTCCATCAAGAATGGTTTTTCGGTCTGTGACGGGACTCACGCTGTAATTATAGCAGGTCAGAGGGGTCAATTTGCACCTGCCAGTCGTGAAGTGGGAGAGAATCGAGGATAGTCTGCGGCTCCGGACCGCGGAGGATGATCTGCCAGCGGAAGTGCCCGCCAACTTTGTGATAATACGCGGGAACCGGACCGAT
>JAYFQB010000018.1:0-11651 GCA_034927385.1 Anaerolineaceae bacterium
CCTTTAAACAGCGATAAACAACAGGTTGTTTTTTGCCGTTTTGCACGCAACGCCCTGAGTAAGCCACATAGTTGCAGTATTTGTCTTTCGACGTTGAAAAGAATGTGGTGTATACATCTGCCGGAAAGTTTGCGCGAAAGATGGCTTTTAGTTGCTTCAAATCAACCTTGTGTTGATCAAATAGCCCGATTTTAGCGGCTGAAAAACTGGAATAACCCTGCAGCAAGCTGTCGAGTTGAACCTGGGAGTAGAAACTGAAAGCAGTTTGCAGCAACGAGAACTCGGGGTCGGTCAGAAGTTGCTGGAGCTCAGCCTGTTTTTCATCCTCAAAACCAGCACCGCTAAAGGACACATTTTTCGGAGATTGCCCTTTATATTGCTCCCCAAACAGCTTCTGGATATCAACAGAAAACCCTACCAGCAGTTTCGCAAGCAGGGGGATAATCTCCTCTTCTCTGTCCATTAAGTCCACCAACGCGTCCAGCTTTTCAGACCGTCTGATGGTTTTGTTGATGAGAATCTGCTTGATTGGCTCAGCGAGGTTAGGAGAAAGATCGATGGAAAAGTCATCCAAAAGGGCGCTCAGGAGCTGCGAGTAGCTGTTTTCAAGGTTTCCGCCGAGCTCTCCAATTTCACCAGAAGTTAAGAAATGCCCGCGGTGTTTGAGAATGTGATGGAGAGCCAGAAAGACCAGACGAACATCATGGGGTTCGCTGCTGGTCATCAGTTCCTGCCGTAGATGATAAATGGTGGGGTAATTAATGTGGTAGTCTCGATCGGTAAAGTGGGGGTCATTAAACAGGGTGTTTTGCTGGTCCTTTGCCGCACCTTCTTTATCTTCCGGCAGAAAGTAGCTACTCTTCAATCTTTGGAAAAAACCAGGGTCAATTTTGGAAATCTCCTGGCTGAATAGGTCTTCCAAAAGGGCAAGCCTCTGATTCCGGCGTTCGAGGCGCCGTTTGCTGATTCGAGCTTGACGACGTTTTGCCGCGGTTTGGGCTTCATCAAAGAGCCTGACCCCCGCCATCGGTTTCTGGTGGGTTTTCAGGAGTTGATATTGCTCATCTGTTGCAGCATAACCGACTGAATTTGTTCCGAGATCTAAACCAATATAGTATTTCATGCTCCCTCCACGACTGGTTAAGTAGTATAATGATGTTAATTCGTACCTAACACCCTACGAATTACACACCAAGTTCAAATAAAGATTTATCCCAACCGTCACGCAAGTGACCCCACTATGAGTGGAAAGAGACCTGGCAACAGGTCTTTCTTTTTTATTATATCCCTGGTGTTTGAAATCAGTTAAGCACGGAGTGCATTGGAGAAGGACAACTCAGTTGAACACATGGAAGCTGTTAGTTCTGGTTGGGCTTCGGTGAGAATCTGCCGAAACAAGGCTTATTTTGCCTGGATGGTGATGCCGGAGCCGGGGGTGGCGGAGCCGATCTGCCACATGGGGATGCCGCGGGCGTCGGCTTGTGCCTGAAATTGCTCGGCTTTTTGGTCCGGAACGGCTATCAGCATTCCACCGCTTGTTTGTGGATCGTAAAAGAGGGTTTGGAGGTTGATGGAGAGGTCGCCTTCAACGCTGACATTAGAACCGAAGTAGAGCTGGTTGTCTGCCGCTCCGCCGGGGAAGGTGAAGGCGTAGGCGTATTTTTCGGCAGCTTTCATCAGGGGGATACTGGGGTAGTGGAGGCGCAGCCCGACACTACTGGCGTTGGCAACCTCGATGGCGTGACCGATGAGCCCAAAACCTGTTATGTCGGTGGCAGAGTGGACGCCAAATTCGACAGCCAGTTGAGCAGCATCACGGTTGAGGCGTTTCATCCAGGCAACCGCGTCGGCGAGTTCGTCAGGAGAGGTCAAATTGCGCTTTAGCGCGGTGGTGATGACGCCTGAACCAATCGGTTTGGAAAGGAAAAGGCGGTCGCCAGGGTTGGCGCCGGATTTGGTCAGCAGTTGGTCGTTTTGGACGATTCCAAGCGCGACCAACCCAAATTTGGGTTCATCGTCTTTAACCGAGTGTCCACCCGCAATAACAACGCCTGCTTCAAGCGCTTTTTCAGCCGCGCCGCGGATGATGGATTGCATCATCTCGAGCGGGAGCATGGCAGGCAGGGCGGATATGTTAAGGGCAAAAAGAGGCTTGCCGCCCATAGAGAAGACGTCTGAGAGGGCATTTGCGGCGGCGATGGCGCCGTAGTCGTAGGGATCGTCGACGATGGGGGTGAAAAAGTCGACAGTGGCAACGAGGGAATGGCTGTCGTCGAGGCGCCAAACAGCGGCATCGTCGGCGGAGTCAAGCCCGATGAGGAGATCAGGGAAGGAATGACCCTGAAAAGTTTCTTTGATTGGCAGCAGAACCTGCGCCAGCGTTTCCGCGTCGACTTTGGACGCTCAACCCGCGCAGGCGGAGAGCGAAGTCAAACGGATGGGAGGGGTGTTTGTCATGGGGTTAATCATACCTTAATTTGATGGAATCTGGACTAAAAAGCAGCGTATAAGGTTTGTAGACATATCGGGTTGAAGTGAAATTTGAAGTGCCATAGAATCCGATTACTTAGTAGAAAGGACTGAGATGAAAAAGACCCTATTCGCATTTCTTGCGGTAAGTATGATAGCAATCCTCGCGTTAGCGGCGTGTTCCACGGGGGCAGGGACGCCTGCTGCCACGATGGTGCAGGATACTCAGGCTGTGGAGCCAACAGAAGCCTCAACAGTGGAAGTGCAGGACACCCAGGCAGTGAGCATGACCGATGCTGAGATGGAAGCGTTAATCACGGAGAAAATTCACGATAAACATACCCTGGACTTCATACTCCAACAGAGTAAAACCGCGGAGGAATGGTCCACAACAATCGATAGAATGATCCAGTATGGGGCGAAGATCACCCCCGAAGAGAAAGCCATCATCATCGACTGGTTGGTAAACCGAAAAAAGTAGAGACCAGTTACGCATCATAAAGAGACCGGGATGGAAGTCCATCCGCGGTCTTTTTTTTGCGCCTGAGTCCAGGTTGCTGTAGTAGGTTTCGGTTCGGGATTTACACAAGTACATCTGCCTTAAATGCGGGAATGGGAGTACACTATTGGAATGTATTCGGATAGACGCATATATGAGGACTGATGAACACAATTTCTCTCGATGATGAACTCGCACTGCTGCACGAACGTATCTGTCCGGCGCTGGATCATCCAGTTCGGATGAAGATAATTTATCTTCTGAACGAAAAAGCCATGAACGTGGGCGAGTTAACAGAGGTGATGGGGATACCTCAAAGCTCGGTTTCGCGGCACCTGCGCGTGCTGCGCGAGAGAGGGCTCGTCCGTACGGAACGGCAAGGCACGACAATTTGGTATGGATTAACACACCCGGAACTCTCAACCGTGATTACCATCCTGCGCGGGATTCTGGGCGAACAGCTTGAAACACAAATAAAGCAGGCAAAAACTATTTTAAAAACAATGTCTGAGGAGGCATAAATGAAGGTAGTGATCATAGGTGGGGTGGCAGGTGGGGCTAGCACCGCGGCACGGCTGCGGCGTGTGGATGAGGAAGCGGAAATCGTGATGTTGGAAAAGGGACCGTATGTGTCTTTCGCGAACTGCGGGTTGCCATACTACCTGAGCCGCACGATCAACGAACGTGAGAAATTGCTGGTCACAACGCCTGAGAGCCTCAGAGAAATGCTCAATATCGACGCCCGCCCAAACAGCGAAGTGATCGCGATCGATCGCGCGGGCAAGAGTGTGAGCATAAGGGAGCATGGCAGCGGAAGGGAGTACAGCGAAACATACGACAAGCTCGTGCTGGCTCCCGGAGCGGAACCAATCGTGCCCCCGCTGCCAGGAGTGGAGCTGGAAGGGGTGTTCATTTTGCACAATATCCCCGAGCTGGATGCTCTGGATGGCTATATTAAGGCGAAACATGTAAAACACGCTGTCGTCATCGGCGGCGGTTTCATTGGACTTGAGGTGGCTGAAAACCTGGCTGAAACCGGGGTTGAGGTGACTATCGTTGAAATGCTCAACCAAGTGATGGCACCGGTTGACTACGAGATGGCAGTGGAGGTGCATGAACACCTGGCGCTGCATGGAGTCAATCTTGTGCTGGGGGACGGACTAAAGGCGATTGAGAAGGCGGAAAACAATGGAAGCCTGAAAGTTCGAACAGGCAGTGGGAAAGAGTTGGTAACTGACCTGGTTGTACTGGCGATTGGTGTGCGTCCAAACACAAAGCTGGCGAAGGAATGCGGGCTCGAAGTGACCCAGCGAGGCTTCATTGTCACCAATGACCGTTTGCAGACTTCGGACCCGGATGTTTATGCGGTTGGCGATGCAGTCCAGGTTAAATCGTTTATCACCGGGCAGCCCACGTCCCTGGCGTTGGCTGGTCCAGCGAGCCGCGAGGGAAGGGTGGCTGCGGATAACATCGCCGGCAGGGACATGACCTTTAAAGGCGTCAAGGGAACGTCTGTGGTGAAAGTGTTTGACCTGACGGTGGCTTCAACGGGGATGAATACCCGCCAGCTACAACAGGCAGGGCTGGTGTTTGATTCGGTGGCAACACACAACAACAACCATGCCGGCTATTACCCCGGCGCATGCCCGATCCATTTTAAGTTGCTCTTTGGTCCTGAGGGGCAAATTTACGGCGCTCAGGCAGTTGGGACCACCGGCGTTGAAAAACGCATTGATGTCATCGCGACCGCGATGCATGGGCATTTGACGGTTTTTGACCTTGAGGACCTGGAACTCAGCTACGCGCCGCCTTTTGGCTCTTCGAGAGACCCAGTGAACAACATCGGGTTTGCGGCTGCGAATGTGCTCCGGGGCGACTGTCCGGTGAAACATTGGGAAGATGTCGCGGCGCTGGGTCCGCAAGAATGGTTCAAGCTGGATGTCAGGGAAGAGGAAGAGCTGGCTGTTGGGTCGCTTGCAAACGCCCACAATATCCCGCTGGGGTTTCTCCGAAGCCGTTTGGCTGAATTGCCGGAGGAAAAGAAGATTCTGGTGAATTGCGCGAGCGGACAGCGCTCCTATTTTGCGACCAGGATGCTGCGTCAGAAGGGTTTTGATGCCTACAACCTTTCTGGAGGATACAAAACGTACGCGTTAGGGGCTGCGGAAAAAATTGAACCGAAGCTGATGGAGGTTAAACCCATGGTAAATATGGAAAATGAGGAAGCGAAAATTGTGGAACCAGGCAGCCAATACCAATTGGACGCGTGTGGATTGCAGTGCCCTGGACCAATCCTGAAACTTTACACGAAAGTCAAAGAAATGAATGATGGCGATCAGGTTACAGTGAAAGCTACCGATTTAGGCTTTGCGCGGGATGTGGAAGCGTGGACGAAATCCACGGGCAACCGGCTGATTTCGCTTGAGACCAAAACCGGGGAGATTAAAGCGGTTGTGCAAAAGGGAACCGGAGAAGTAGCCGCCGTTAGCGAGGTGATATCTCAGAAACACACCAAGGGTGAGGACCTCACGATGGTTGTTTTCTCGGGGGATCTTGATAAGGCGATCGCCGCGTTCATTATTGCCAATGGGTTTGCTTCCATGGGTCAACACGCAACCTTATTCTTCACCTTCTGGGGGCTGAATATTTTGAAAAAACCCAAAGCTCCTGCCCTGAAGAAAGATTTCATGTCGAAGATGTTCGGTTGGATGCTGCCAAGAGGGGCAAATAAACTGAAGATTTCGAAGATGAACATGGCTGGGGCTGGAACGGCGATGATTAAAGGCCTCATGAAAAAGAAAAACGTCGATTCTCTGCCTGAAATGATCAGAATAGCTCAGGAACAGGGCGTCAAACTGCTGGCTTGTCAGATGTCAATGGATCTGATGGGAATCAGCCAGGAGGAGCTCATCGATGGTGTTGAGTTGGCGGGTGTGGCAACCATGGCAGCTGCGGCAAGCAATTCAAATACGCACTACTTCATCTAAAAATACCAACAACGGTAAGAAGAAAAAGACCCCAACTCGGGGTCTTTTTCTATTCTGTTATGGTTTGATCAGGTTTGGGGGAATCTGAAATGTTGTTCAGGATTACCTTCGGGGGGCGTCTTCCACCCGAGCCATCAGGATGGCGGCAATTGCGATAAAAACCGCCGAAACGACGAACATGACCAGGTAGCTATATTCTTCAACGAGGAAACCTGCCACTACTGGAGCAATCAGCAAGAAGGAGCCTGTCAGCGTGCGGCCCATACCAAGGTAGGTGGGTCTGAGAGAATCTTCCCCCAGCTCCATAATCAGCATGCTGTCTCCAACGCCAACACCGGATTGATAGATACCAAACAAGGCAAATACCAGGTAATACAACCAGACACTCTTGCTGATGATCGCCACTATCAAAGCGGTAAACCAGCAGATGAAGGAAAGAACCATGATTTTCTTCGGACCGATGCGGTCGCCAACCGCACCCCAAAACGCGTAACCTAAAACACCGCTGGCAAGAATTACACCGGTAAAGACTGCTGCCTGCTCGTCCCGAAGGCTGAAAGCTTTGATTGCATAAACCGCGATAAACGCGGTTGCCATGTTTCCGATGAATGAGATGGACCGCGAAACCAGATAGAGGCGGAAATTCCCATCTTTTTTCAGGATTTGCCCGAACATGCTCATGTCGATGGCGGGTTTTTTCGTCTGAGGTTGGGGATTATCCAAGGCGGGGGATGGTGTCTGTTCGGGCTCAGGTTCGCGATTCTGGGCGTAACAGGCAAAAGAGATCCATTGGATTACAACCGCGATAGCGAAACCGAGCGCGTAGTTGAAAGGATAGCTCAAGTTCGCGAGGATGATCCCACTGATTACAGAGCCAAGGATCCCGGCTGCCTGTCCAAAAACGCGTGAAAAACCAAAGAAACGCGCCCGGTGGCTGAGAGGAATGACCCGTGCCATAACCTCCTGCCAGGGTAGGGCGGACAATCCGCCAGCTACACCGCGCCAGGACATAATCAGGATGAGGAGGATCAGGGCAACAGGTTTGCCTACGCGAGGAACAGCAAGCGCCAGGATAGCAAAGAAAAGGTACGGGAGACGTTCAAGAAAACCCAACCGAATCGAGAGCGGCAGGATCTTCGGTGTGCGGTTGACGCGGGAAGCGATAAACATCTGGGGCAGGAACCAGCCGGCATTAACGATGGCCGGCATCAGACCAATGATGAAAGGATTATCTGTGAGGGTGGCTGCGAAGACCGGCATGATGGTGTTGATATTCCAAAAGCTGTCAGCCATGAAAAAGAAGCTAATGTCCAGTGTGTTGACAATGACATTATGCCTGAAATTCCGCGCGACAGATGATGGAACATTGTCCTCAGGACGGATGCGGAACAAGTTTGAAAGGAGATAGCGAATGCGAGTGATCATAGGAGTTAGTATGGTAGATTATAAAATGAAACGCGCAATTGTAACCCTTTCGGTGGCAGTTTGTAAAAAGCAACTTCCTTTTAAACCGAATAGTTACCTGTTTTCAACAGTCACCTCATCAAGAAGAAGCAAAACATGCTGCCAAACAGTTTCAAATTCGAGGTTATTCTTTGTTACCAAATAACCAAGCCGACGTTCCCAATCTAATTCAAATGCAGAACGTCTTATTTTAAGATTATTTACATCAATCCCTTTCATGGTTAATCCCTTTATCTCAAACTTCCTGGGCAAGATCTGTTTCACCGCATTAACGTCGATGCCAGTTGAGATTAGGTTGTAAATGTCATAGAGATCCCTTGAAACAGCAAACCTACGCTGACCGCCTACCGCGCGGATTTTTTCAGCGATTACTTCTTCCAGGCTATAGCACGGCAAGTTGATATCAGCAAAACTTGCTTGATCTGAGTAGCTGTGTATGATTTGTTTTTCATTTACGGGTAACAAGATTGCTTCAGCGCGGGTAATATCCAGCTTGACCGTTCTCGGCGATCCACCCCAACGCAGAGGACCGCGATAATAAATTCGCGCCTGATAAGACTCGTTTCCATATTCATCATCCACAACCTCAAAGTGGATCGGTTGAACGTGAAAATCAGGACCATCGTAATTGCTAACCCAATCAACACTTTTCTTAACCCAATCTTCGATATCAGCAGGTGACAGATACTTTGTAGCAGTAAAATCGAGGTCCTCTGAAAATCGGTAATCATGAAAGTAACACTTTCGCAAACATGTACCCCCCTTAAATAACAAACCACCTAATGAAGTGCTTGTTTTTCGCATACCCAACAAGAACCATCCAAGGCTGTAATCCAAGTCGACTACCATCGGATCAACTCTTGTTGCCGCTGAGATCCGACGAATTTCAGCCTCACTTATCATTCATTACTCCACTTGCTATTCCAGGGTTTCAACTGGAACATTGATCTGAAGTCTCCAACGGGTAACGACTGGTCCCGATTGTCCTGAACCGGGCTCTAATTGACTAATACCTTTAGAGATCATTGTTTGCCAGTGGTTTATGGTCGAAACGCGATTAGGGATTGGTAAAGAAAGAGTTTCAACTAAATACCCAATTCGTTTAACTACCGCGCCGCCACCCCATTGGACCAAATATCGGTCCAGTTTTTCCCAGTCAACGGAATTTGCCGAAGACTTCATCGCTTCCGCTAATTGAATAATCCCTCCACTCAAATCTGGCCGACTCGCCGCATCAATGATGGTTTTTTCACGATCAGTCACCATAATTGGCAAAGCTTCAATATTTCGGATACTAATTCCAAAAAAATAGCGTTCCGCTACACTGATAAACTGGAATCTGACACCTTGGATCACAAGGGGTCTCTTCCTTTTGGTTGTCTGAATAAATTCAACACGAGGGATTTGCTCCGTCATATTCCAAAACCGAAGAGCTGACCAATACGCAACAGCACCTGGTGATATCAGACTGGAAGCCAATACCATTGCATTCTCTGACCAGAGTCGTTCGGGCCCAGCTTCCAGTGGAATAATCATATATAAACCGCGTTCTAGGCGCTGAAGCCATCCTTTTCGAACAAGCCTGCCAAGTGAGTTTGTTGCGGCTACCTTAGACTGCCAATAATCAGTAGCCTGTTGGTAAGTGAAAACCCTTTTTCCTGAGGAGGAAAATGTAGTTAGAAATTCGGTTTCTTGTTTACTGAGTGACATAACAATTAGTGTACCATAACCTTCAGATATTGATGATTAGATTACATAAAATATTATACCCACAAATAGTAACAATGCAACCCATGGA
The DNA here is from genome assembly GCA_034927385.1 of Anaerolineaceae bacterium. GTDB lineage: Bacteria > Chloroflexota > Anaerolineae > Anaerolineales > Anaerolineaceae > Mesolinea. The sequence goes on from JAYFQB010000018.1 coordinate 9,218, forward strand.
AAACCGAATCGGGGCTGTTGAAGAAGAAGCATCCACATCAACAGGAAAATACCTGATGAATCCAAAGAGTCCGCCTTAGGTGCAATTGATATGGTTTAATGTTTTTAGTATTGGGGGGGAGTTGTGATTTAGGGATTAAATTCGATGATTATTTGTCCTCGTCACCTTCCTGGCACCACAGGCATGCGCCACTCAGGCAAACCCCGTATCGCAAGTTGGACCGAAACTAAGCTATTTCCTGTCGCACAATAAGTCGGCAAACAGTATTCGGAAGACTGGATGCCCCATTCCTCATGTTGTAGCTGGTTTCGCTATTGACATTCGGATATTTATTTGCTATCCTATTATTAATCATTACTAACGCGCGTTAATAGTTGCTGAGGAAACTAATGAGCAGGAGAGTTACCAGTCAGGATGTTGCAGATCTGGCAGGAGTATCGCGAACTACTGTCTCTTTTGTGCTGAATAACGTCCACCGCTTTTCAATCCGACCCGAGACGGCAGACAAGGTCCGCCTGGCTGCTAAGGAACTGGGTTATTACCCTAACGCGTCCGCCAAAGCACTTGCTTCCAATCAGACAAAGAATGTCGGTCTTATCCTGACCCGCAGCCCCGAATATATCGCTGCGGATCCGTTTCTGCCCCAAATCTTAAGCGGTACGCTGGATGTGGTGAAGCAACACTCACTGAGTTTGTTGGTAGAGTGGGTTGAGCCCGGAGAGCAGTTGGAAACTTACCTCGAGCTAACCCGCGCGCACCATATTGACGGGATGATTTTGATGACGCCCCGCACCGACGATACCGGGATTAGAGCTTTGGAAGAAGCTGACATTCCTGTGGTGGTCATGGGGTACATCCCGGATTGCACGCTCCATTCCGTGGATGTGGATAACTTCAGCGCGGCTCGGACGGCTGTGGAGCACCTTGTCAGCCTGGGGCATCGGCAAATTGCCTGCATCACCAATGCGGCTTTGCCGTATACGTCTGCCGCCCAGCGCTTGAGCGGGTATCGTCAGGCGCTCGAAGATGGCGGCATCCCTTATGACCCTGCGTTAGTACGTGAGGGTGACTTTGAAGGCAAAAGCGGATACTCGCAGATGAAAACCCTGCTTGAATCGGGCAAGAAGTTCAGCGCGGCATTCGTCGCCAGCGACGCGGTCGCCCTCGGGGCGTACACTGCCATTCGTGAAGCCGGACTGATCATTCCTGACGACATTTCGATTGTTGGGTTTGATGATCTCCCGTTATCATCCCTGATTACACCCTCATTAACCACCGTTCGCATGCCCGCCCGGGAAATTGCTCAGGCGTCATGTTTTCTTTTGATGCGCCTGATGAAATGGGAACTTCCGGAGAACCGGATGGTTTCCCTTCCTACTGAGCTAATAATTCGGGAATCAACCCGGAAATTAGAAAATTGATGAGTGCTTACGTATGTGTCAAAAAGATTTTTCAGTCCGTTTCAAATTCGAGAGGAGAATAAAATGAAACAAAATCGTATCCCACTGACTCTATTAGCAATCTTGCTAGTATCTGCTCTAATCCTTGGCGCCTGCCAACAACAGGTTGCCCCAACACAGGCGACTGAACCTCCAGCTCAACCCACCGGCGATATCGACTGCACTGGTGTGACCTCTGGTGATACTGTTTCCATGTTGTATCAATGGTCCGGCGAAGAAGAAGCCAAACTGACGACCATCTTAGCCCCATGGACGGAAGCCTGCGGCGTGACCGTGACCCCCGAATCATCTCGTGATCAGGCTCTGCTGGACACTCGTGTTCAGGCAGGCACTCCACCAGATGTCGCTTTCTGGAATGTGACCCAACTTTCTCAATACAAAGACAAGCTGGTTGACATGACCACCCTTGGCGCAAACGTAGCCAACTACGCTGGTTATTGGGGCGAAATTGGCACCATTGATGGGCGCTGGCTGGGCCTGCCGGTTAAGGCGGATGTTAAAACTCTGATTTGGTACAGCCCCGCCAACTTTAAGGCGGCTGGCTATGTTGTTCCAACTACTTGGGAAGAACTTGATGCCCTCGTTGAGAAGATGGTTGCTGATGGTAACGTGCCGTGGTCTTTGGGCATGGAATCTGGCGATGCCACTGGTTGGACCGGTACCGACTTTATCCAGGACATTCTGCTTGTTCAACAAGGTCCTGAATATGTTTCCAGTATCATCTCTGGCGAAATCTCCTATAACGATGCTGGCGTAAAAGAAGCTTATGAGACTTACGGCAAATGGGCAAAAGACCCCAAGTATACAGTAGCCGGCGCTGAAGGCACACTTTCCACTGGCTTCAACGATGCCATCCTGAAGGTCTTCGCGGATGACCCCGAAGCTTACATGGTGAAACAGTCTGGTTTCGCGAGCGGTACCATCCTGGGAACGTATCCCGATAAAGTTTATGGTGAGGATTATGACTTCTTTGG
>JAYFQB010000354.1:0-4989 GCA_034927385.1 Anaerolineaceae bacterium
CTTTCCGCGTCCTCAAACCAGGGCATGGTCATATTTGCCCGACCCAACTCACTCACCGCATGCGCGTCACTGCCTGCCATCAGGAGTTTGCCGTATTCCAACGCGACAGCATAGGCTTTCTGGTTATATTCATCCCGCCGGCAGCGTGCGTTAAAGACCTCCAGCGCGTCAACTTGCGGCAGGATCTGCTCCAGCGTCTTTGCTGTCCACCAGCTTCTGAACGGATCGTACGGGTGCGCCATGCTGATGAAAGCGCCCTGCCCGCGCAGGCGCCGCACCACCTCGACCGCCGGCAAACCCTGGGGAATCTCCTCCGTCATGAAATAGCCCAACAATTCACCCTCGGGCGTTTCGATCTCCTCTGCCACAATCACGCGTTCAGGGTCAAGTTGATAGGCTTTTAGAGCGCCTTGAAGGCAGCCGTGATCTGTGATGGCAATTTTATCGATCCCGCGTTCATCGCATGCCTTTAGCAGCGTTTCGAGTTCCACCAGGCTGTCGGGCGAGTAAACAGTATGGCAGTGAAATTCAGCTTTGATCGTGGATTGCTTCATTCGTTGTAAATCCTGGGAAGGCGATCCGCCAAACCGCAAACAACTTCATAATTAATCGTACCCCAACGCTTGGCGACCTCATCAACGCTCAGTGTTTCATCGCCTTGGGAACCGATCAGCACAATTTCATCTCCAACCCTGGCGTCCGGAACGCCGTCGAGCTGCAGCATGCACTGATCCATGCAGACCCTGCCAACAATATCCACGCGTTTCCCTCCAACCAAAACCTGCTGATGCTCGGCACGGCGGAAACCATCCCCATACCCGGTTGGCATGACGCCGATCCGTTCGTCTCGGGTGGTTACATAAGTGGAGCCATAGCTGATCCCATGACCAGCCGGGAAGTTGTGCAGCGAGATGATGCGAGCCTTCCAGGTTAGGGCGGGTTTAAAGCCTTCGGGCAAAGCCTCGCCAGTGGGTGACATACCAAAGAGGATATCACCCGGACGGACAATGTCATAATAGGACTGAGGAAAGTTGAGCACGGCTGCCGAATTGGCGGCGTGGACTTTCTCGGGTTTCAGGTCCTTGCTCTCAAGATCCCTCAAAAGCTTGTCAAAGATTGCGAGCTGTTTCGGGGTTGAATCCGAATCGGGTTCATCCGCCCTGGCAAGATGGGTAAAAATGCCATCCACTTTTATGCCTGTCCCTTTGAGCTGTTCAAGGAACGAAGCAACATCCTCCGGGTTCATTCCAAGCCGCCCCATTCCGGTTTCGACCTTCAAATGGGCGTGCAGCGTTCCGCCGTGAATGTTGACGTATTCGAGGTAATTCTGCGCCAGCTCAGGGTCAAAGAGAGCCACAGTAATGTTGTGTTCGATCGCTTCCGGCACCTTGGCAGCGGGAGTGAAACCCAACACCAACAACTTGCTTGAGATTCCAGCCCGGCGCAGTGCAAGCGCCTCTTCGATGCGTGCCACGCCAATCCAGGTGGCACCGCCGGCAATCGCAGCCTGAGCAGCAGGCCTAGCGCCGTGACCGTAGCCGTTGGCTTTGATCACAGCCATTACCTCCGACCCGGTCTTCTCGCGGATCAGGGCGGCATTATTTTTGATAGCTTTGAGGTCAATCTCAAGCCAGGTTGAGTAAGTGTTAATATCCACGAGGGAAAAGTATATCACTTACGCGGAAAATGATGACAATATCGGTAGACGCGTCTTCGCGAACCCACTTGCAGGATCCACTGCCGGTGCCAGAATGCGTTGAGATGCGGAATTAAAAAGACCGCCCTCTCACAAAGGCGGTCTGATGCTTAATCGTTCAAGCTATGGCTGTAGGATGAATTCCCACGGACCATTGATCTTGTTCAGATCAATAAACATGCCATTGGGAAATGCCGACAGGATCACTACATCCGCGTCAATGCCCGCTGGTTTTTGTTGTACAACGATTTCCTGGGAGTAGTCGCCGCTGCCGCATGCCAACACGATCCCTTTTTGAACCTCATCCAGCCTTGCCTGGGCGCGAGCGAGGTATTCCGGATCGCACTCCTGCCCTTCAGATGGGCGCAAGAACAGGGAATCAATCACAAGTTTTACCGGTTCCTTTGTAATATCTTTTTCAAGAACCTGGTCCGAAAGATCAAAAAAGATGCGGTCAATTCTGACTGGTATTTCCTGAGGATCGGTGACCACTTCCACAACGCCAGCCGCCGAATTGTTGTCAAAGGAAATTTTTCGGAGTAATCCATCGCTCGCTGAACGAACATAATTGACGATGGGGCTGCCCGCGCCGATCAGGAATGTTTCGTTTCCTATCGTGAGCCTAACACCCTCGCGTAAATTGAACATCCAGTCTGCATCGCTGGGCAAATCAAAACTGACCACGACTGAAGCCTGTTTTGTCTCCCGGTCAACTTTAAAATCCCAGGCGGAGAAAGATTGGCCATTAACTACCATTGTCAGTACATCAAGGTTACTTTCGGAAGATTCCAGACCCTGAGCTGACACTGTCTTATTCGAGGAATCACTATAGGTGACCTGGGGTTTCGGATTCGCGAGAAGCGATTCAGGCTCGGATGCCACCTGGCTGTTTGCGCAGCCAACCGCCATCAAACAAATCAAAACCAGAGAAATACTTAGAAATGTCACGTTCTTTGTCTTGTTCACTTTTACCTCCTTTTGCGGTTAATAATTTAACCGACACCTAAACAATTGTCAGTCCCTAATGGAACTGGCGTTGGGATGGGTTCACTCGAACTGTTTAGGATGCGGAGTATTGTTAATGTTCTTTTCACCTTTCCCTACTTTATTTACAAATTATCGACACCAAACAACTCGTGCCCCACTATTAATACCATGTTAACAAGCAAACCGCGATATGTCAAGTCGGGTGACAGCAAAATCTGGCTGGCGAATCCGCCTCTACGAAGGTGTGCTCCGTTTTTGAACGCACCGATAACATTGCGGATTACCGACCCCGTAGGGTGCGTTCCGTTTTTGAACGCACCGATAACATTGCAGACCCCGTAGGGTGCGTTCCGTTTTTGAACGCACCAAATTCAAATTCTGGTTCATGATTCGGTGCGATTAACTGCAAATCACCCCCTACATTACCAACCCCGTAGGGTGCGTTCCGTTTTTGAACGCACCAATAATTTTGCAGAATGCAGGTTAGTGGTGCGATTAACAAAAGATCGCACCCTTGGTACAGGCTTTCCTCACGGGACACACCGAACAATGTCCACCCCCTCGCTTCGCGATGCCCCCTCCTCGAAGGGGGACGATGAAATCGGGGGGTGGGATTATTGACTCTAACCGGTTCCTGTCTGCTCCGCCGCAGGCTCCAGGTTAGCCAACGGCACGCCCTGTTTGCATGCACATAGCTTCACAGGGTGCGTTCCGCTTTTGAACGCACCAACAAGGATATGGCGCGGCATTATTGGTGCGATCAACAGAAGATCGTACCACAACTGCATATCACCCCCTACTTCTAACTCATTGGAGAATCGTCCGCAGATCATAGGCAAAAAAAAGTGAGGGCGCGTCAGACCCGCCTCACATCTTGACACCGTCCCGATTTGTCTTAGAATTATCAACATGGTAATCAACTATCACAATGCCAACTCCATTTGTGCTAATGCGAACTCACGCATTAACAATGGCTGGATTGCGCCTGTTTATTGATCTTTCCAACATCGAATCAACGAACCACGGGCAATCCAAACCCGTGGTTTTTTGTTAATTTCAACCTTAACGCGATTATGATCGAATAAAGCAAACCTGAAAGAGAAAAAATGACAACACCAGACCTCTATCCACTTGAAAACGCACCGCGAATCGAAGGGTTGATCTCCCGCCATTTTGAGGGGGAACCTGATTACCCAAAAATGTACGCAATTTTCTCCAAACTACATGCTGTTGGGCAATGTCCAGGAGGAACAACGGTTGAAAGCTTGCGGGCAGAATACTCCAACCTCAGCCATACCGACCCGCGTGACGACCTGATCTTTATTGATATATGTGGTGAGACTGTTGCTTTTGGCGGCGTGTATTGGGAACGCCAGGTTGTCACAAAGCAATACACCTATGGCATAACCTTCAGAGTTGACCCTCTCTGGCAGGGCAAGGGTATCGAACAAAGCCTGATTGTCTGGGGAGAGTTGCGCGGTCGCCATTACGCCGAGGTTTTGCCTGAGGGCAGCAACGGTTACTTTGCGGTGGAATGCCGAGAGAAGGACCAAACCCGCTTTAACATCCTCACGGAATATGGGTTTACAGTCAACCGGTACTACCACTCCATGAGCCGACCGCTTGTTGACCTGCCTGTAAGCCCGCTGCCAGATGGGATCACCGTTCGACCCGCATTACCTAAAGATTTCCGCAAGATTTGGGATGCTGGAGGAGAAGCGTTTCAGGACGAATACGGCGCAGCAGAGCCTACCGAGGAATGGTACCAGAGTTACAAGGCAAGGCCAAATTTTCAACCCTTCCTTTGGCAAGTTGCATGGGATGGTGACGAAGTAGTGGGGTCAGTGCAAAACTTTATTTCGCTCGAAGAAAACGAATTGGAAGGGCGTCAGCGTGGATACACTGAGGGGATTTCTGTAAGAAAGCAGTGGCGCGGCCGTGGGATTGCCCGCAGCCTAATTTGCCGCTCCATGGCGATGTTCAAAGCCATGAACATGGACGAAGTAGCCTTGACCGCCGACACGCAAAACCCAACCGGAGCCATGCGCCTTTATATCAACTTAGGTTACCGCCCCTATCTGACCACGCTGGAGTTGCACAAACCTTTGTTAATAACCACATCGTAGTAGTACAAGGGTGCGGTCGGTTTTTGACCGCACCAAAATCAAATTCTGGTTCATGATTCGGTGCGATCAACAAAAGATCTCACCCTACTACTAATAGCCACATCGTAGATACCGTCTTGATTGTCAAGGGCTATTATCATGTCTGGGTGCTAAAGAGAGGATCAAACGGCTTACCTGACT
>JAYFQB010000061.1:0-3998 GCA_034927385.1 Anaerolineaceae bacterium
TAGGTTGGGTATGGTCTTACCCTATGATTTTATCATTCACGCTTCAAGATGTGGGTGGTTATATTTGAGCCCGAACCACCAATATTTTGTGCCATCCCGTAATCTGTCCGTTTCACCTGGGTAGCGCCGGCAGTACCACGAAGCTGTTGCGTGACCTCAAGCAGTTGGTACACCCCGGTTGCCCCGACCGGATGCCCGCGGGCTTTAAGACCCCCCATGGTCGCAACTGGAATATCTGAATCGAACTTAATTTTTCCATCAAGGGCAAGCTGGGGACCTTTTCCGGGTTCGGCAAAGCCGGAAGCCTCCAGGGAAAGCGCCGCCATAATCGAAAACGCGTCATGGTACTCAAACACGCCTATGTCCCGGGGGGTAACTCCTGCCTGTGCGTAAGCCTGTTTGGCGGAGTTGGCAGCGGCAGTGAGGAATACGGGTGTCTTTCGGTTTTGCACGGAGAGGGTGTCGGTGCAGGAGGCTGATCCGGCGACGACAACCTGGGGATGATTACGCGCGAGCGGTTGGCTTGTCAGGATGATTGCTGCCGCGCCATCCCCAATTGGAGAGGCATCCATGAGATTGATTGGTTCAGCCACCATCGGAGCTTCCAGGAAAGATTTTCGAGAGATCGCTTTTTGGAAACGGGCAAAGGGGTTATGTGCGGCGTTTGAGTGGGCATTTAACGAGAAATCTGCAAAGTCCGCATGTCGCCAGTTGTATTCGTACATATAGCGGCGCATAATCAGGGCGTTAATTGCCACAAAAGACAATCCAAAGTCGCTTTCGAGCTCCGCGTCGGCGGCTGTCGCAAGGCTGGCTGTAATTTCGGAGCTGGGAGAGTCGGTCATTTTCTCGGCACCGACTACCAGGGCAGAATCAATTTCGCCTGATGAAATTGCAATTAATGCCGCGCGAAATGCGGCAGCGCCAGACGCGCAGGCAGCTTCGACAGCCAAACCCGGTTTGTGATGGAAACCGAGCCAGTCGGACATCATCGTTCCAAGCTGGGCTTGCTTGTTCGCCGTAATCGCCATCATATTGCCAGTGTAGAGGGCGTCGGGGTAACCTATATCGGCATCTTGCATTGCCAACAGGGCTGCGTCACCAGCCAATTCCTTAAGGGACTTGTCCCAGTTTTCTGTGACAGGTACCTGACCAAGACCAGAAATGTAAACTTTTCTCATCGGAACCTCAACTGAGTCTATTTTAACGCTTATGACTATCATTCCCTATCAGAAAGGTATAATCTTTGAAAAAAGGCGAAAAATATGAGAATTCATGATATCTCACAGACGATACGCAGCGGAATGCCAGTCTGGCCTGGCGATCCGGAAGTGCGGCTGGATTGGCTCTCACGGATCAGCGAGGGGGAAGCCGTGAACCTGACCGGGATCCATATGTGCGCACACACGGGAACCCACATCGACACGCCAAATCACTTCCTGGAAAACGGAGGAAATTTGGATGACCTTGACCTCGAAGTGCTGATTGGGAACGCCAGGGTAATTCGTGTGCCCGATGAGGTCAGGGTGATAGATAAGGATTTTCTGCAGACGGTCATGCTTGATGGAACTGAGAGAATATTATTCAAAACTTCAAACCAAGCGATGACCGATGAAAACCCGGAAGTCTTTCATCGAGACTACGTGGCTCTGGATGCGAGTGGAGCAAGATTTTTGGCGGATAACGGATACAGGTTGGTCGGAATTGACTATATGTCGATTGCGCCGTATGATGATTCGGAAGGCGGGCACCTGCCGCTATTGAAAGCCGGGGTTGTTGTTTTGGAAGGGCTTGACCTGCGAGGAGTTGAGCCAGGCGACTATCAACTGGTTGCCCTGCCAATAAAACTTGGAGGCAGAGAAGGAGCCCCGGTTCGCGCGATTCTGATTGAAGCCTGAATTAGCGATAAAATGCGCGTAGCCATTTAAGAATGAATTGATAATGGGATAGACGTAAGGCGTTAAAGGGGGCTGGCGTCAGTCTAACCAAACCTTTTTTGGAATTGAGGGGTTCTTAACCTGAAAATTCAAAGTATGAAGATTTAAATCGCATTCTAATGCCAGTGCCCGGATCACCTGTCTCACCGTTCGTTGGAATTGCGCGTAGCCAATAAACAGCGAAAATTATGTTATTACTTAGGTTAAATGATTTCGGGAAGTGTAAGAATATGGAAGGCTAGTGTTTCAAGGTCTTTCGCCTTCTTGCTGCTGCCCTTTTCCTTGAGGATCTCATCGATATGGCTCTTAATGATTGGGTCATGCTCAAGGTAGGCAATGATTTCGTCTTTGTCATGTGCCAGCTCGTTCAGACCTAATTTCTCGTATAGCTCACTGACCACTCCGTAGCTCCATTGATCGGATATCTTCAACTCGTCCGCCAGATCGCGCCGGCCCACTGAAAAAATGATTGCTAAACGGGCAATTTCCGATTGACGGTCTGTCATGCCGGGGAAAATCCGGGATTTGATCACACGCACTGGTTTAACTGAGTGGAATCCGAGGCTAAATGCCGCATGGTGCGTGCCCGGAGTGAAGACCACTGAGCCTTCCGCTGCCATACTCACTGCCCAGCCTAAAGAAGATGAGATTTCGGATTTTAGCAAATACCCACCAATATTGGCTGTTTGGACTCTTTGGAAAAAAAAAGGCTCGATTCTGCTGCCCACTCCCACGACCAGAATGGATTGGTTTTCCGAGAGAATGCGGTTGAGATTGTTGAAAAGGTTCGTGTTATGGATGAACGAGTCGATATCGGCTACGACGAGGTTGACATAACGCATGTTTTCGTCATTCTCTTGAAGCGGGCTAAACAACTCGCCTTCGGTGAAAACCCGTGTGCGCCAATCCCTGACAAGCAAAAGGGACATCCAGTTTAATGAAAACAAATCGTCGCTCAATACGGAAACAAGAATCTCTTTAGACACATTTACCTCTGTTTGCATTTATCCAGTGAATTATAATAGACGATGAAAACAATCAAGTGAGAGGTGAGAATGATTCAGAGAATTGCTGTTTTAACCAGTGGTGGAGACGCGCCGGGTATGAATGCAGCTATTCGTTCAGTGGTTCGTTGTGCTGTTAATAAAGGCTGGTCTACTTTTGGTGTGAGGAACGGATACCAGGGGTTGATTGACGGTTTGTTTGAGCCAATGGGAACGCGAGAAGTTGGCGGGATTTTGCAGCGAGGCGGAACTGTGCTCGGAAGTGCCCGTTGTGAGGAATTTACAACGGTTGAAGGTCGCGAGCAAGCCATTAGGAGCCTGAACAGAAAAGGTGTGGATGCGCTGGTTGTTATCGGCGGGAATGGAACGCAAACTGGCAGCTATGAGCTCTCTGAGATGGGTTTTCCAGTCGTGGGTATTGCTTCCACAATCGACAACGACTTATTTGGATCTGATGTAACTCTGGGTGTGGATACCGCGCTGAATATTGCCCTGGAAGCGATTGACCGATTAAAGGTAACCGCTTCATCTCATCAACGCGCGTTTATAGTTGAAGTTATGGGGCGCAAGTGCGGCTATATTGCCCTCATGTCGGGCTTGGCTGGCGGAGCTGAAGCAATCACCCTACCTGAGATCGAGATTGACGTTGAAGTTTTAGCGGAAACTCTACGCCTGGCTTATGAGCACGGAAAATCGCACGCGATCATCGTAGCGGCAGAAGGAGCAAAATACAACGCGGCTGCGCTGACGGAATACTTTAAAACCAATCGCGATCGTCACGGTTTCAGTGTTCGCTCCACGATCCTTGGGCACGTTCAACGAGGCGGCGAGCCAACAGCAGCAGACCGAGTTTTAGGAAGCAAGTTTGGGTTCGGAGCGGTCGAGGCGATTGACCGAGGTGAATTTGGCGTTTTGGTCGGCATCCATGACAATCATGTTGTTACAACTCCACTTAGCCAGGTGGTTGGCAAGAGCAAACCGTTGGACGAAGAGTTGCTGAGATTGGTTCAGTTATTGGATTGATTACGATCGTTTCATTTTCAGGTAGGCTTCGATG
>JAYFQB010000107.1:0-1537 GCA_034927385.1 Anaerolineaceae bacterium
TGAGCGGTTTATCATAGACCGCCACAACCACCTCATCAAAAAGGCTTGCTGCTCGCATGACAATATCAACATGCCCAAAATGGATCGGGTCAAAGGTTCCAGGAAACAACACTTTTGTCATTAGCTCACATCTCCATCACCGTCACTTGACGGCAAGATTTTTCCAACAGCCTGCTTCAAAGGCTGATGCTCAGGCAGGTCCAAAACCGGGTCCGTCTCAAGCACTTCTTCCGCGACTTTGCGGGCGAGGTGTATCAGCCGCACATCTGCCAGCGATGCCATCCTGAACTCGTTGAAACCCGCCTGTCGCGTGCCAAGAAAGTCGCCAGGACCCCTTTCCCTCAGGTCTTGTTCCGCCAACACAAAGCCATCATTGGTCTGTGTCATAATGAGCAGCCGCTTATTTTCAGCCGTATCTTCGGTTTCCGGGATCAGAATACACGAAGAAGGCGCGTCGCCGCGCCCAACTCGCCCCCGGAACTGGTGAAGCTGAGCCAAACCGAAACGGTTGGCTCCCTCAATGATCATGATCGTGGCGTTGGGGATGTCCACGCCGACCTCAACTACCGAGGTCGATACCAGAATATCGAAATCGCCCTTGCGGAAGTGGTCCATCACCGCATCTTTCTCGGAAGGTTTCAACCTCCCATGCACAAGCCCCACGCGCAGCTCGGGGAAGACTTCCCTTTGGAGGCGTTCCTGCTCATCAACTGCCGCCTTAGTCTCCTCGTTTTCGCCAGATTCTACCAACGGGTAGATGATGAACGCCTGATGCCCAAGCTCCACCTCGTCGCGGATGCGGTCGTAGATACTTTCGCGTTCGGAAGGAAAAGCGATGCTGGTCCTAATGGGAATGCGCCCCTTGGGCATCTCGTCCATCACGCTTACATCCAGCCCGCCAAAAACTGTCAACTGCAGCGAACGCGGGATCGGCGTTGCGGTCATGACCAGCAAGTGGGGGTTATCACCCTTGCCCCGCAGCGCCGCGCGCTGGGCAACGCCAAACCGGTGCTGCTCATCCACAACAACCATTTGCAGATTCTGGAACCTGACCGGATCTTCAATCAACGCGTGCGTGCCAATCAGGAGTTTGATGGTGCCATTCTTCAGCCCGGCGGCAATCTCCTTGCGTTCGGAGGTCGGTGTGTCGCCGGTAAGCAGCCTCACCTGGGCAACATCGAGGAACGCGGGTTGGCTCCCTTTTGGTTCGGTCAACAAACGCAGCGAGGTTTTATAGTGCTGCTCCGCGAGGATGCCGGTTGGCGCCATAAAGGCAGCTTGTGCCCCATGAGAGATGATCATTGCCATGCCGATCAACGCCACAATCGTCTTGCCCGAGCCGACATCCCCTTGTAAAAGACGGTTCATCGGATGCGGGCTCGCAACGTCCTGGCGGATTTCATCAATCGTGCGTATCTGAGCGCCAGTCAATTCGTAAGGCAGCGCCTGAACACGTTCCTGCAGCCACTGGTCCGAAATCGGGTAGGGAGTGCCAGTCATTTGCAGCCATTGGCGTTTCTGCTGAATTATTCCGAGC
>JAYFQB010000304.1:0-1721 GCA_034927385.1 Anaerolineaceae bacterium
TTGCCGGTTCCCGGAGGGCCTACGAGTAAAACGCCCTTTGGTATGCGGGCACCCATGCTGCTATATGCGCTCGGATTTTTAAGAAAGTCAACGACCTCTTGCAGCTCATTTTTTTCTTCCTCACACCCTGCGACATCAGCAAAGGTTATTTTCTTCTTCTCGTCGCTGCCAAGGCGTGTGCGTGCCTTGCCAAATTTTGAAGCTCCGCCGCCACCTCCGCCGCTCGCCCTGTTCATCATGACATACCAGACTACAGAGAATATAATTATAATGCCAAGATACGGCAGAAAAGACACCCACCAGGGAAGCACAAAGCCTACGTCATAGTCGTACTGCGTAATAATTCCCGCAGCATGCTGCTGCTTTACGAGCTCATCCACATCGGCTTTAAAATAATCAACATTATATAACTCGGAGGTAATACTTTTGCTACCGTCTACCTCCTCATAAAGTGTAAGGTATAGAGTCGTACCCTCTACTACAAAACTCTCAACCTGCTCATTTTCAAAAAAGCTTAGCACTTCAGAATACGGCAGTTTCTTTGGTGCCTGATCCATGTTCATTGTAAACACGGTTGCGAGTATTATTATCATAATAACGGCATAAAAACCCAAGTCCCTAACGCGCTTTTTATTATAATTCAACTAAAAATCACATCCTTCACCTTCAGTGGGTCAATCACAATAAATTTCGGGCTTGAGCACGCCAATATAGGGTAGATTCCTATATTTTTCAGCATAATCGAGTCCGTAACCCACGACAAAAGCGTCGGGGATAACGAAGCCCGCCATCTCTGTTTTCACTTCTTTTTTTCTTCTTTCAGGCTTGTCAAGCAAGGTATATATAGCTATTGAGGCGGGGTTGCGGTTTTGCAAATATTTAAGCAGATAGCTAAGGGTCACCCCGCTGTCGAGAATATCCTCCACAATTATAAGGTGTTTTCCCTCGACATCCTGACTGAGATCCTTGTTAATTTTTACCGCACCGGTTGTGACCGATTTGCTGCCATAAGATGACACCGCCATAAAATCCATTGAACACTTAAGGTCAACATATCGCATCAGGTCAGCCATAAAAACAAAGCTGCCTTTTAGTATGCCCACAAAGATTGGATCTGTACCGGCATATTTCGCAGTTATCGCCTTGCCCATCTCGGCAACGCGCTCATGAATCTGCGATTGCGAAAAAAGGATATAATCTATATCATTTTTCATTATCAATTTAATCCTCCACAAACTTATCCTTTATTTCTATTATAACGGCACTCTCGCCCGGCATTGCCGCCGCACGGTCATCCTCACCAAAACCAAGAACTCCCAGTACTCCCACATCGTCGCGCAAGACTACAACATTGTTTCGTCTGGACGGCGGTATTCTGGCCTCTGAAAAGAGTTTCTTCAGCGATTTTGTAACTCCTCTGTTTTTTTGCCTAAGTGTGTCGCCGGTTTGGCGTGTGCTGATCCTTATATTACCATATATTTTCTCGCTTTTAAAGCACAAAAGAGATGTTTCAGGGTCATTTATTTGCTCCGCCGAGCCCTCACGGCAGGATATCAAATATTTTTCTGTCTCGACAGTCTCCCCCATGCTTATAATTTTTTCTTGAAGCTGCTCATCTGCCGTCCCGTTAAAACTCAGCATATCGTACTGTTTATCAAATTCCATGCCCGGAACACTAAGACTGCCATGAATTTTGCTGCCTTCGGCCAAATCAAGCATTG
>JAYFQB010000105.1:0-6152 GCA_034927385.1 Anaerolineaceae bacterium
GACGGAATCCTTTAACTGCTGCGCGCCAGCCATGTAGTCCCTGTGGATGGTTCCCCCGCCTGGAACTGACCGTAAGGTAAAGCATGAATGGCTAAAACGCGCCGCCAGGAAGCGGGGTTTTAGCCATTTCTTTGCTGCAACAAGCAGATAAGCTGCTGATCTAAAAAAGAGACTCGTGGGGGTGTTTTTCGTCCAGTTTTGACAACGCGAACGAAGCGGATGCGCCAGCCAGGAAGAGTAATACGCATGCCAGAATCACACCAACTCCCTTTACTCCGGTCGGGATGATGGCGGCGGTTGAACCGATCACGATGCCAATGATGATGTGGTACATCAAGGTGTGGTGTTTGCGGAACAGCCAGCTCACGAGCCTTGCGAAAACGAAAATCACAATCACAACCCCAAGGATAAGCGGCAGAATCACACCCAGGTCGAGGTTCTTGATGCCGTTTGCCATCGGTTGGTAGAGACCAAGATAAAGTAA
This sequence comes from Anaerolineaceae bacterium, assembly GCA_034927385.1. GTDB lineage: Bacteria > Chloroflexota > Anaerolineae > Anaerolineales > Anaerolineaceae > Mesolinea. The sequence continues at coordinate 485 of JAYFQB010000105.1, forward strand.
AAAGTTGGAAGGGCTCATGCCGGGAACAACCAACCCAAAACCGGTCAGTGCGCCGCTTAGCACCCAACCCCAGAAACTCGGCGCCATGGTGACGGTGTGGATGGTTTCCATCCATCTCATAAAGACGAAAATTGCAACCGCGCAACCGCCAAGCAGCAGCCAGTGCCAGTTTTTGCGCCCCTGTTCCCCAGCGACTTTGAGAAGGGAGGGAACCGTGCCCGCGATGAAGCCGACAAAAAGCCATGTGAACTGGGCGGCGAAATGGTCGAAGGCATAATCAATCACAGCCGAAAACGCGATCACCCCAATAATCCCGCCGATTCCGACAGGCAAAAAGAAACGCAGGTTTGGCAGGAACTTTTTGCGAATATCCGCCAACCAACGCACAAGCGGTTCGTAGATTCCAAACACGACCATTAGCACTCCTCCGGAAAGCCCGGGGGTAATCGCTCCAACTCCCGCGAGGACGCCCTTAACCAGGCGGACGACCCAGGATATGATAGCGCTGCTTTGGGTTTTTGGTGTTTGTGAGTTTTCCAATGAGGTCATAAGTTACCAACTTTCGGTTATTTAGTCGGCTTCCATTCTACAACAAATATCCAATCCCGGCTAACAGGATGGCTGGGGGTGAGGAGTTTCGGAGCTGCATATTCGTGTTGATTACATGTAAAGTGATAAAATGCTTGCTGGAGATAAGCATGTTACCTGAAAAACCGAAAGAATACGTCCTTACTCACGAAATAGGCACTTATGAGTGTGATTTCCTTGGCCGGTGGAAGCTTTCAGCCATTTTTCAGCAGCTAACCGAAGCAGCCGGCAACCACGCCGCCCAACTTGGCTCGGGCATGGATGAGCTCGGAGAGTACAACCTTTTTTGGGTATACGCCCGCATCAAACTCATGGTCTATCGCTACCCGGGAGCCGCGGAACGCATACGCGTCCAGACCTGGCCCAAAAGTCTTCAACAAAGGCTGTTTTACATCCGCGATTTTCATCTGCACGACGAGCAGGAAAAACTGATCGCCGCAGCAACATCTGCCTGGCTTGTAATAAATGGAAAGGACCGAAAGCTGGTACCTCCACGAAAGCTTGAAAAGCTGGTTCTAACGAACTCACCTGATAAGCATGGTTTGGACGAGCAGCTGGAGAAGCTCATCGTGCCCGATGGCGGCGAGGAATGTTACCGCAGAACGGTGCGTTTCTCGGACCTGGATGTTTTAGGGCATATGAACAACAGCCGTTATGTGGAAGGGATTTGCGATGCTTTTGACCTGAATCGGTATCAATCGCAGGAAATTTCGTGGCTACAGGTCAATTATGACACGGAGGTTCGTTTTGGGGAGGAGCTTGCGATTTTCAAGCACCCAATGGAAAACCAAGAAGGCTTATTTGGGATCAGGGGATTGAACGTCAGCAATGACACCCGCGCGTTCGAAGCCGCTGTTCAGTTCCGACCCCGGCAAGATTAGTTGGAATTCGTTCTGTGGAAGGCGAAAGGGGCTGGCTTAGCCTAATTTTCGCAGCCAGCTTTCCACTTCGTCCAGCCATTCCAAAGCATTTTCATCCCGAAACAAGCGGTATGAGGTGACAAACCAGTCGTCCAACTCTGACGCGTCATGCGGAGTGGCTTGCTCTGACAAGCTGGAATACCAGCCTTGGCACACCTCGCGCTGAGTGTCCAAGAGCTGAAGCGCGCGTTGGTTCGAATACCTGCGGGCGATAATCAGTTTTGCCAGAAATTCCTGCCGGATGTCGCGTGCCCTTAAAACGGGCGAATCCACCCAGGCGTTGAGAGCTTCTCTGCCGGCTTGCGTTAGCCTAAAGTATCGTCGAGCCGGATTGGCTTCGGGGTGGTCCGGCGCGTCTTCAACCAGCGAAGCGTCCTTCAGCTTTTCCAGCTTTGCATAAAGCAGGCTTTGTTTGAGCCCCCAGATTTTCTTAATGCCGGGCATGGACGCAATCTGCTGATGGATTTCGTAACCGTGCATAGGTTTCTCGTCCAACAGAGCAAGGATTACATGGTCAGTTGAAATTGGAGAGGGTGGGCGCGGCATTTTATCAACTCCTTGATGACAAGCTATTAAAGGAAGGTGGTTACATCCTCACCCGTGGGTATGAGGCAAAGGAACTCGAATGGCTCATCGGCGATGTTGGTGTAGCAGTGGGGTAGGCAGGCAGGGATAAAGACGATGTTACCGACTGTTACTTCGAGGACTTCCTCTCCCAACTGGACACGGGCTTTGCCTCGCAGGATGTACTGCTCATGCTCAACTATGTTTGTGTGCAAAGGCATGCTGCCGCCAGGCGCGATACTGAACTTGCGCATGGCAAAATTGGGCGCTTCTTCCGCAGAGATTAAAACGGCTTTGGTTACTCCGGTTGTGTTGGGGACGGGTTCGGTGGGGATATTCTGGATGTGTTTGACGCTCATAGTATCTCCTTGATTGATTTGATTCTACCTTCTTCAGGCAAGATTAGGAACACCAATCATGTTCTCGCCTGGCAGGAGAACCCACAGAGGTTGTCGAGGCGAAAACTGCCCCATTGAACTTTACCGATTGGAAACAAATTGCGATAAAATTAAATGGTAATGTTTGGAGTTGACCTTTTGAGACTCCCAATTGGTGCAAAATCCCCTCTTTGGGGTCACCAATTTTTTTATGCATTTAACAGAAACAGGAGCAGTAATGGATTCGTTCTCAATACCTGATGAATACCTTGGAGGGGTTGTTGCAAGCGCCGAAAGAATTCAAGCCACAGCAAAAAGAGTGGCGAAAGAGATCTTCTACGGCAAAGATTATCTCAATCAGACTCCAATTTTGCTGTGCCTGCGGGATGGCGCCATTCCCTTCCATCGGGATCTGACCCGCGCGCTTGATGATATCGGTTTTAGCTATGAAAGCGCCTGGTTGAAGACTCACCATATCTATGAGGGAACTGAAGGTAGCGGGGATGTGAACATTTTCCCCTACGAGGGTCCAGATTTGGAAGGGCGTCTTGTGGTCATCGTGGAAGACATCATCGACACTTCTGAGACCATCCTTAGGGTGTGCGACTTTCTCGATAAACGAAATGTTGCCCATCGCAATATCTGCACCTTCCTCTTCAAAGAGAGACCTGCTAATATCGAATGGCGAAAAGTTGGGCTAAACGGTTACTATCATCTCCCGGAAGTTCGGCATGTTGGCTTGTTCATTGAACCTCTTTTCGTGGTCGGATACGGGCTGGATTACAATGAGTTTGGCAGAGATGGCAACGAAATACGCATTCTGACACCTGAAGGTCAGGCATGGATTGAGGCTCAAATCCGCGTTGGGACAACTCAGTAACCGAATACCAATTGATTCTTTAACACTACCAGACAGGTTTCCGTATGGTAGGTTGTGTGAGATAACTCGGGCTGCTTGACCCAAGGACATAAACAAAAGATAGATATAAAAAAAACCCATCCTCCGGGAATTGGAAACGGAGGGTGGGGGAAATCAGGCAAACGAATCTGTCTGCCTGAAGGAGCTTAAATATAGGTTGCCAGACGCGCGTTCAGCTCTGGCGTGATTTCTGGAAGATCATCAGCCTTGCTGACCATACTGGACCACTCTTTTCCAGTATTGAGCAGAGTCACCTCAACACCTGTGCGCCGCTCGATCTCACTTACCAGGTCCTTGATTTTTGGTGTCATCTGAGCCCAGCGGGTGGCGTCTCTGATTTCCGGGTCCACATGTTCGCAGAAAGTAAGCGCAATTTGATTTACGCCATTGAGCATGATGATGCGGTTCAGCAGGGAATAGTCGATGGACTTTGCTTTCCGCCGGATCTGCCGCTTTCCCGTTTCGGGGTCGAAGATTGAGCTAAACTCAAGCGTCCCATTCGCGCGCATTTCTTCAACCGTAAACTCTTCCACATCTCCCAACGAGCCAGTGCCTTCGCGGGTGGGCAGTGCTTTGACACACACGATCACATTTTCCACCTTGCGCCAGTCCAGCCCAACCCCAGCAATGACCGAGGGAGTGGTTACGTCCACTGAGGTCACATTTGGGTATTCACCATGATAGCGGGAAAGGAAAGTTCCCTGTGTGCTTTCCAGGGATATCTTACCCTGATTTGCCAGCTCATTTGCCATCGCAGGCACATCGGCAAGGTAGGGAGCAAGCTCCGGGATGTCATTCGCAATGGGCGCGATGCGCAGCGCGGCATGCGAGAAGGCAATACCAGTGCCGCTTTTTGTGCTGCCGATTGCGTTCATTTTAGCGCTGTCGATCTCTTCCTGGATGTTCGCGGGGGTAATGATGGGGCAGCGGAAGTCCACCTTCACTTGCTCAGGGCTTAGGCGGAAGCGGTGCACTTCTTTAAGAAATTTGTCGGGATCAATTGCTGTGCCAGGTCCCAGACCAATCGGGCATTCCTGAAGAATGAAACCGAGCGGGAGTTGATTGACCTTGATGTAGTGAATGTTGTAAAAGAGCCCGTGTTCGGGATTGGTGCCGCCCGTTCCGCGAAAAACTGCCTGTGAATGATTGCGAAAACTCTGCCATGCGCTAACCAGACCTTTTGCCTCATCCCCCCAAAAACCTCCGACGACAACATCTGCACTCATGATTGACTCCTTTCAACCGGTCGATAAAGAAATTATACAGTGGAATCCATGCTTCAGACAAACCAAGAGACAGGAAAATATGAGTCTGATCGCGCATAAGCCTTTAGACGCATTGTCCGGGATGGACCTGAACATTTTGAGAGGGATAAAAAGATCAAGATGAAGCTAATCTGCAAAAATAATGTCAATAACGCCCCAAGAATGCCTTTACAAATCTCGACACTCAATATACAATACTCAACTGGTAAGACCTCTAACCACTTACCACGCGAGGTTCGCTTGTCAATTCAAACCGGTTGGATCACCCCTCAAAAACCAACAGACCTGGCGGAGCGGCAATTGCTTTCGGCAATTTTGGACGGCAGCTTTCCGGTTGGCAGCACACTGCCCCCCGAACGCGAGCTGGCTCTCGCCCTCGGTATCACCCGACCAACCCTGCGCGAAGCACTGCAGCGTATCGCTCGAGATGGCTGGATCCAAATCCGCCAGGGAAAGTCCACCGTTGTTACCGACTATTGGCGGGAAGGCAACCTTGTGATGCTGAACGCGCTTTCGCAACAACCAGAGGCATTCAACAATGACTTTATCGACCATCTGCTTCAGGTGCGGGCGGCACTCGCGCCAGTTTATGCTCGTTTGGCGGTGCAAAACGCGAGTGAAGATGTCGTCAACCTGCTGAAACCGCTAACATGCCTGCCCGACACGCCCGAAGCCTATGCCCAGGCAGATCAGGAGCTGCATCACCAACTCACGCTGCTTTCTGGGAATCCGATTTTCACATTGATTTACAATGGCTTCCGCCAACTTTCTTTGCAGGCTGGTTTGAAATATTTCGCCATGCCTGAAACCCGTAAATTTTCTCTGGACTTTTACCAGGGTTTGCTTGATGACGCCCAACGCCGGGACGCAGAAACGGCAGCCAGGCGCACATCCAGTGTCATGACAGATAGCATTCTTTACTGGCAAAAATCCGCTAATTCTTAAGCGAGGAAAAAATGAATAGACCTCAATCCCGACAGCAAATTTGGTCCAATCTGGATCAGCCCTGGGATCTCATCATCATCGGCGGCGGCA
>JAYFQB010000118.1:0-2841 GCA_034927385.1 Anaerolineaceae bacterium
TGAAAGAATCGCTTATGCTGTGTGTCAGTATTACGGCATTGAGACCGGAGAAAACAGTTTTGGCTATGTCGCCGGTTGGAGCGGAGACAAGGAACTATCGGAGCTGAAAGCCTCACTCAAGACTATCCGCGATACCGCTTCAGACCTGATCGATTCAATTGACGCAAAGATGCTTGAATTGAAAAACGAACTTGATAAGGAACCAGCCCAAACCAAAGATACTGCCCGGAAGACCGTCAGGGGCAAATCCGTTGCTCTGGCAGAAGAACTGCAGGCATATGGCTTAGAAACTATTCCTATCCCAGAAACTGGTGTTGAAGGAGATGGTTTGCGACCCTGGTTGAACTCGTTGATACAAGAGGATACTACCCCCTATACCAGTTATGCCAGCTCTTTGTTGAAAGACCTGAATGAAATTGACCAAAACCAGGCTACCTACCTGCTTGAAAATGGAGAGCGTTTATCCCTCGTGCGTGACGGGGAAGGAGTTCAATACCAAATACATACTCCAGATCAGCAGGTACTGGCAGAGGGGTTGCTGGACGAACCTGAGCTGCTGCTGGACGCAGCCAAAGACCAAACTCTTAGCCAAAGTGGAAGATCAGAAATCCAGGCTGAGAGGATCACTGAAAGAGAACTTGAAGCGCTGAGCACCTTAGGAGCGAGTGAACCTCAGGTGACCTTTACCCGGAGTGAACTGGCTGATATTCCTTCTGGCACAACCTTGCCTCTGTCTCAAGCCAACCGTCTTATGGAAAGGTTGGATCAAAGACAGCGAAATGACCATCAAAGATCAGACCAGTCTGATCCTATCAATTACAGTGTCAATTTCAAGGTGGAATATGTGCAGGAAGGCAAATTTGCCACTTATTCCGGCAGGCAGGAGATAGGTGCTGGAGATGGCAATCTCACCCATCACATACTTGCACAGCTTGAATCACAGCTAAGTGATAACCGTTGGCAGAATTACCTCCAGAGCAAGGGTGAGTCAAGTCTAGTGGCTGACAGGCAAGCCCTCGAGAATCTTCGAGATGAGCTACTGCCCTATTTCAACAATCACATTGCCCTAAGCTATCTGGCAGAAAGAACCAGTCAATACCAGGCTGGCATCAAGAGCTTGGCTGAAGTCAAACAGGCAGGCATGACAAATTACTATCAGGATATCCAAAATTATGTGCAGAACGCAAGAGAGAGCATGAACCTATCTTCCCATTACACTTCACCTGAATTTCCTCAACTCAGCCAATATCTGCCTCAGACGGAACGAGTTCAGATCAAGGAAGTAGATCGGGACGTGGATGGCTCCCCAGACCGCGTCAATATCGATGATTCCGATGCACGGATGCAATTGATACATCATTATGAGCGCAAGGATGGCAATGAAGGCAAGGCTTCAATTCGGGAGCGTTTACGACAAGCCAACGGAAAGGACGAGTCTCAGCAACAAGAAAAAAGAGCAGCCAGAGAAATGGAGTTAGATGTATGATCCGGTTTACGATTGAAGAAGAAAATTTGCTGGCGATCTTGCCAAAAGAATTAAATACAAAGCAGACCTTGTTTGAACTTGATCGTCTTTGCCACCTCGAGGAAGATGATGAGATGCAGAACCTGATTTTGCAGTGCAGGCTCAAGATCGAGGGAATACAGGGTGAGAGCATGGAACAATATCCGCTTTGTGTCGCTGAAGAGATGAGCTGAGCAGGCTAAAAGCCATCTGAGAGACGAAACTCCTGGATGGCTTTGTTAATTGTAAAAAGGGGAAGTTCCCAACAGTGTAAGTTATGTCATAAATAATTCAACCAACCCTTTAGGTCTGAAAAAATGATACTTTTCAGACCTAAGACGGTTACTCAATTAAGCGTCTCAAAAGAATGCGATTATTCTTTATCGTTTTATGGTCTAAATATGCTGTCATCGGTCAATTCATCCATCTTGAAGTGGCACTGGCTAAGACATGAAAAGAGAATCATCTGGCAGTGCACAGTCTTAGCGATATCCGTTTCCCCACCTTCGAGTCCGTTAATTGTGAGGCTAGACAAAATCGTGGCTAATGTCTCGGTCGGGTCATATGCAGGACGGGGTTGGTAAATCATTAAAATCACGTATTCCCCGATTTTGGTAACTACGACGATATTAGCCTCAGACCCCATTTCTCCAAAGTTTTGCTCAGGCACATATGCAATTGAAGCCGGATGACCATTCACCATCGAGTTAACATGCGGCAAAGGAGAGAATAGTGTCGCATAATTGTACTCTTGATTTGCTGCCCACACTCGCAGCTCTTTTATGAAAGGAATGAGTTTTGTCTCGAGTTCATGCCAAACATGCAAAGTGACCCCTTCTCCAAATATCATTGCACTGCTGCTTGCAACACCGTAGGTGCTCACTTTAAACATTTTTAACTGGTTTGGTCGATAGGTAGTGTAATCAACATCTGACCAATCCGCGGGCAATTGCATGGACAGACCAATTTCTTCAATGCGATAGTTGCGCCAGCCCATAACACGAGGAGCTAGTTCACATTCCAGAACAGGAGCCACCATGGTTGCCAACCGCATCTCCCGGTCGGTTAGCATCGCCTCGTATGTGGTTTCCATGTCAGGACATTCTCCTTCCTCTTGCGAGGGTCAAGGGGTCTGAGTAGGCTCCGGTGTCGGGGAGGGCGCCTCTGTTAGTGTAAGGGTTGGTGTGTTGATTGGGATTGGTTCGGTAGCTGCATATGGGGTTGTGCTGTGTGAAGGCACTTCCGTCAGTGTTTCAAAGTCGGTGAAAGTTTTGTTTGTGATATTAGTTTCATCCTGACCTGGAGGTACCCCACAAGCAGTAAGCCAGAAGAACAAA
>JAYFQB010000247.1:0-2355 GCA_034927385.1 Anaerolineaceae bacterium
GGACGACCTCCGAAGCGTTGGATATCGTCCTGACTTCACGCCCGGTCGCGAAAGGCGTTCGCGTTCCAATGGCGGGCATCCCTTTTCATGCGGTCGATAATTACATCGGCAGACTAATCGAAAAAGGGCACCACGTTGCCATCTGTGAACAAGTTGGCGACCAGCCCGATAAGGGTCTCTTCCCGCGCGAAGTGGTGCGCGTGGTCACCCCCGGCACAGTGGTGGAGCCCAACCTGCTGCCTTCCGGTCGCAACAACTACCTCGCCTGCGTCTACACACTCCAAAGCAGCGCGGGGCTTGCGTATGTGGACGTCTCCACAGGCGAATTTGCCGCCACCGAGCTGACCAACCGCGACGTTTTCGTCCAGCTTCGGGCTGAGCTCAAACGCCTCTCCCCCGCCGAAGTGTTGGTCTCAGACGCGATTAGTTTGCCAGAAAGCATTGACGGCAACCTAACGGTCATCCCCAACTGGTATTTCGAACCAGGTCGCTCGGAGGAGTTGATTAAAACCCGCTTTAAAGTCAGTAGCCTGGAAGGTCTTGGGCTCAAATCGCTTCCACTGGCAACCAGAGCAGTCGGCGCTTTGCTAAAATACTTACAGGAAACCCAAAAAGGGTTGGCTGATGTGCGCTTCAGCTTCAGCACCTATAGCCTGGACGATTTCATGGTCCTGGATGCCGAAACACGCCGCAACCTGGAACTGACCGAAACCTTGCGCGACAACAAACCCGAAGGTTCGCTGCTCGGCATGCTCGACCGTGCCAAAACCCCGATGGGCAAACGAATGTTGCGTTCGTGGGTCAACAAACCCCTGCTCGATCTCACCCAGATCAACCAGCGTTTGAACGCCGTTGAGTTTTTCTTCAACAATGGCATTCTGCGTCAGAACCTACAGCCCCTCCTCGCGGACTTTCACGACCTTGAACGCATTGTCGGTCGGCTAAACAACGGCAGTGCCCGCCCTGGCGACCTTGTGGCTCTGCGCGAAGACCTGCGCGCGATTCCCCGGCTTCGGGCGATTCTTCCCGCAGGCGAACCTTCGCTGCAGTCCTTCGTGGATTCCATAGGCACTTTCGACGCCCAGCTTGAACTACTGGAAAACGCCATCACAGAGGATCCCCCCGCCACCACCGCCAACATCGGCATCATCCAGCCCGGATTTTCCGCGGAACTGGATGACATCCTCGCCAGCTCGAAACACGCGCGCGAATGGATCGCCGGGCTCGAAAGCATCGAACGCCAAAGAACCGGCATAAAAACCCTGAAAGTAGGTTTCAACAAGGTTTTTGGCTACTACATCGAAGTCTCGCGCGGCATGGCGGACCAGGCGCCCGAAAACTACATCCGCAAGCAAACCTTGGTGAATAACGAACGGTTTATCACCCCCGAACTAAAGGAATACGAGTCGCTGGTTTTAAACGCTGAATCCCAGATCCACGAAGTGGAGTTGCGCGTCTACAAACAGGTGTGCACCCAACTCGCTTCGAACTCCCCCGCGTTCCTCCAGGCTGCCCACGCCATTGCCAGCCTCGACTGCTTGCTCTCACTTGGAGATGTAGCCGCGCGCAATAACTACACCCGCCCCCAACTAACCCCCGAAAAGGGTCTGAAGATCCTTGCCGGTCGCCATCCGGTCGTGGAACGCATGCGCGGCGAGACTCGCTACATCCCCAACGATGTGGTCTTTGAGGATGGCGAAATCGTACGCCTCATCACGGGTCCCAACATGAGCGGCAAGTCCACCTACCTGCGTCAGGTGGTTCTGATCGTGCTAATGGCGCAAATCGGCAGCTTCGTTCCAGCAGACAAGGCGGAAATCGGCTTGGTGGACCGGGTTTTCACCCGTATCGGGGCGCAGGATGCCATCCACCACGGTCAATCTACCTTCATGGTCGAAATGCTCGAAACCGCCAACATCCTCAACAATGCATCCCCCCGCAGCATCCTCATCCTGGATGAAATCGGCCGCGGCACCAGCACCTACGACGGGCTCTCAATTGCCTGGGCAATCATTGAGCACCTCCACAGCCACCCAAAACTCAAACCCCTGACGCTTTTTGCCACCCACTATCACGAACTGACCGAACTGGCGGACCTCTTCCCAGGCGTGCGCAATTACAATGTGGCGGTTTCCGAAGCGGATGGGACGGTCGTCTTCCTCCACAAGATCATACCTGGCGCCGCTGATCGCTCCTACGGCATCCACGTCGCCCAGATGGCGGGGCTGCCCGCCTCAGTAATCACTCGCGCGAACGAAATCCTCAAACAGCTCCAACAATCCTCAGGCACAACCCTGCCAGCAGCCTCCGCCACGCAGGACCAGCTTCGTCTCTTCCCGGAAAACAACCCGATGA
>JAYFQB010000209.1:0-7472 GCA_034927385.1 Anaerolineaceae bacterium
GCTCGATGATATTTTTCCTGCTCCCGAGAACGCCCTTTTGCGGGGCATCTTGCTTGGCGATGAAAGCCAGATCTCTCCGCAGGCTCGCGAGGCGTTTTCGATCACAGGCACCAGCCACATCATCGCGATTTCTGGCTTCAACATGGCGGTCCTGGCGGGGATCGTGGCGCACTTAGTTACACGGAGCCTTGGGGCGCGTAAAGGCAGCTTGCTGACCATTCTTGTTCACTTGCTCTACACCGTTCTGGTTGGGGCGGAAGCATCCGTGATGCGGGCTGCCTTCATGGGAGCTTTTACAGTTTTCGGCTCCACCATAGCGCGCCGCGGTAATAGCCTGAACAACCTTGGCATCAGTATCCTTTTGATGATGTTCATCAATCCGCATCTCCCCTGGGATGTTGGCTTTCAGCTTTCCGCGATAGCGACCCTCGGTTTGGCTCTTTTAGCGTCGCCGCTACAGGCGAGGCTCACCCTTTGGATGAACGCGCGTTTTGGCGAAGAAATCAGCGCCCGTTTTAGCGGATGGATTGGCGATTATCTGTTGGTGTCGCTCGTTGCTCAGGCGTCTGTTCTGCCGTTGATCCTCTATCACTTCCAAAGCTTCTCGTGGGTCTTTTTGGTTGCCAACCCCCTTATTCTTCCGGTCCAGCCTTTGGTCATGGTGCTTGGATTGTTGGCAATGACCGCCGGCTTGATCATCCTTCCGCTGGGGAAGCTGTTGGCTTGGATCGCCTGGCCTTTTGCCGCCTATACCAACCGGATGGTTTTTTTTCTGGCAAAAGTTTTCCCCCATCGGTGGCAAATTTCGAGGTTGGATTTTGCCTGGGTGGTCCTTGCTTACTTCGTGCTGACGATTCTGGCGCTTGGGGTGCCTTGGCGGCGCTGGCTTGAGCTCCTGAAGAAGCCTGCTTTTATTCTGGCGTTTCTTGCAAGCCTGAGTCTGGCGCTCTGGGCGAATGTTGCAGCGCTGCCAAACGGACGGTTACAACTTACCATCCTGGGTCAATCCGATACCCCCATGCTGCTATTACGCAGCCCAGCCGGTCAGTATATCCTCATTAACGGAGAGTCTGAACCTGCAACGTTAAGTGAAGAAATCGAACCCATGCTGCCGCCTTTTAAACGTGAACTCGCGTTTGTGATTATTCCCAGCTGCACGTTGAACCAAACCTCCGGGCTGTTCGGCTTAACTCGCCAGGTTAACATCAGCCAGGTTTTGTGGGGCTGTGATCCTGGTGATCGGCAGGTTTCAGAACGGCTTTGGAACGCATTTGCCGCCGAAGGGATTTCACAGGCACGCCTCACCGGAGCTGAACAACTCAACTTCCAGCAAGGAATCCTCACTTTTACCGTAGAGAGCGGAAATCTGCAGGCTTTGGAGCTTGTGCAGGCGGGGTTCAGCGGGATGGTGCTCTTTGATGACCAGATCCAACCCGCCCAAACGGCTTCGCTTCTGGTGCAGCCCTGGCAGACGGAGCTGGCTCCTTCCAGCGCGCAGGTTTGGGTGCTAACGGGTGAAGGCAAGCGCGATAATGCCGATAACGCCATCTGGGCAGGGGGTTACCGTTGGCTGCGCCTCGAAACCGACGGTAAACAGCAGTGGCTTTCAATAAAACAACCGTAGAGAAAAAATTGATATTTACAATCAAAATTGTGATAGAATTCACAATGAATTTATCTATGTGGAAGGATGGGAAGTTACATGTCGCTGCAGATTACCAACCAAGCAGATTACGCGCTTAGAGCAATGCTCTACCTCGCTCGTTTAGGCTATGGCAAAAAGGCTCCGTCCAACGTTATTGCTGAAGAGATGAATATGTCGCGCATATTCCTCTCAAGAATCAACACCCAACTGGTGAACGCGCGCCTAATCACCACCTGGCGCGGAGCTCGCGGGGGGATTGCCCTGACGAGACCAGCATCTGAAATCTCGGTTTATGATGTTCTGACCGCGGTGGATGGTCCCATCCGCCTGGTTGGTTGTATTGAGGACCCCGACACCTGTTGCTTCTCAGAAACCTGTCCGCTCCATAAATTTTGGATCAAAACGGAAGAAGTCCTGACCAACCAGCTAAAGGGCACCTCACTGCAAGACCTGATTTCTGACGAAACGATGCCAATCGATAATTTTATTGAATCTTTACGTAAGGAACCCCATCTGGTCGGCTGATTCATGTAGCATGGGTTCAACATAATCAACAAAAATGCCGGGAATAGCTTCATTCTCCCGGCTTTATGTTAAAATCCCATTTGTTTCGGTTCACCCCTCAAGGTTCACCGATATTCCGCACATTTATTCCATAACACTGCTCACAGGAGAAGAATGACCAAGAAAATATTGCGTGTTTGTCTGTTGGGGCTTGTTGGCATGCTCCTACTCACCACCTTACTTAACTCAGAACGCGTGCTCGCGAATGAGTCCCTGCCCGAACAGCAGGTGCTGATTGTCCATTATGTCGATCGCGACCAGTTGGCAGATTTGGCAAATCGATATGACGTGGTAGAGGTGGATTCTGAGCTGCAGACCGTCAAAATCTTCAGCAACCAGATTACCCGCGACGCTTTGGCAGCCGAGGGATTTACCTGGTCGGTTGACATCTCCTACACGGACCTGATCAACACCGAAGTCAAACCTTTGGCGGGGCAGACCACAGGCATCCCCGGCTACCCCTGCTACCGAACGGTTGCCGAAGTCTATGCCGCTGCCGACACCCTGGCTGCTGACTATCCTGACCTGGTCCAACTGGTCGATATTGGCGACTCATGGGAAAAAACACAGAACCCTAACGCGGGGTGGGATATTGAAGTGCTCGTTCTGGCGAACCGGAATACACCTTCGGTTCCAAAGTCGGACGCTTTCTTCATGAGCGGCATCCACGCCCGTGAGTGGGCTCCAGTTGAGATGAACCTGCGTCTGGCGGAGTACCTGCTGACGAACTATGAAACCAACGCCGATGTGAAGTGGCTGTTGGATTACAACCGGGTGCACCTGGTTCTCTCGACCAACCCGGATGGACGGCTTCAGGACGAGGCAAACCTCAACTGGGAATGGCGTAAAAACACCAATAATAACTACTGCACCGGTGGCACAGGTCAAAACGGTCGGGGGGCAGATTTGAACCGCAACTACCCATACATGTGGGTTGGCAGCAGCTATCAGTGTGATCAAACCTACTCCGGACCGTCTGCCGGTTCCGAACCTGAGACTGTGGCAATCACGAATTATGTCGCGAGCGTCTTCCCGGATCAAAAGGGACCTAACCCCTCAGACCCAGTTAATGAGCTGACCGCCACCGGAATGTTCATCGACCTGCATAGTTACTCGCGCCTCGTGCTCTGGCCCTGGGGCTACACCTATGACAGCGCGCCAAATGACGCCTCTTTGCGCGTGATGAGCTATAAATTTGCCTACTACAACGGTCACGACCCACAGAAATCCACCGAGCTCTACCCAACCAATGGCTCCACAGACGACTGGGCTTATGGCGAACTGGGCGTGCCGGGCTTTTGTTTTGAAGTTGGAGATACGTTCCACCAAAGCTGCAGCGTCTTCAATAACGACATCAGCCCCAACAACATCAAGGCTCTGGTACGGGCGATCAAAATTGCGCGCCGCCCTTACCGCCTGACCTATGGTCCCGAAGTGACAAACATCTCGTTCGCGGCGAATCCAGTTCTCCCAGGGCAAAACCTGACGGTGACCTACACTGCCGATGATACGCTCTATAGCACCTACCGCACTGGCGTGCCGTCCAGCACCATCGACTCTATCCGCTACTCGTTTGATAAACCCTCCTGGATCAGCGGGTCGAACGCAAAGACGATCGTCCTGCGTACGCAGGTCCCAAAGTACACAAGCACCTTTGCCGCCTCGACCACTGGCTTGACCCCCGGGCAGCACACGCTGTTTGTCGAATCACTCGACGGAAGCGGTGCCTGGGGTCCGCCAACTGCCATATTCTTCACGATTTCCGAAGGAGGCGCCACGCCAACCTTCACCCCCACAGCCACACCGACCGAAACGCCAACTGCAACCCCAACCTCGCCAGTTGACCTCTTCTCAATCTTTGTGCCGTTTGTTCAAAACGTTGCCCCCTGATAGACTGGGTAACAAACGCGGGTTGACATTGTTGTCAACCCGCTTTTTTATTCTCTTAATCTGGCAGGCTAAAGCAATCCCGCCCCTTCCAGCCACTTTCTGATCTGATCGTCCGCCTGCTCAACATTCCCGCCCCGGATCGCGAGACCGGCTTCGACCTCAGCGCCAGGGCAAAGCTTGCGAATGTCGGAAACACTCCTACCCAAAGCGCTGCCCTCATGGGTACAGAGAGGCAGAATCTCTTTGCCAGAAAAATCGTAGTGCTCCAGGAAAGTCCAGACAGGCATCGGCATGGTGTTCCACCAGTTGGGGTAAGCAAGAATGATCGTGTGATAGGGGTCAAGCGAATCAAGATATTGCTTAAGCCCGGGGCGGGCATTGCTCTGCAACTCCTGCTTGGCTTCTTCGGTGCAAGCCCGGTAATTATCTGCATACATGCGCAGTGGTTCTATTTTAAAAAGCTCCGCGCCAGTCATTGCTGCAATTTTCCCGGCGGTTAACTCCGTATTTCCTACGCTGAGCGATACGAGTTTCCCATTACAATAATTTTCACCTGCTCGTGAAAAGAAGGCAACCAAAATTTTTCTGTCCATAGCCTTACCTCCGGGTTCGTGATGTTTTTTATTGTACCCTGATTGAGAAACGAGCAATAGAATTCGACAATTAATGATATGTGTTTCAAAAGTATTAAGTAGGAGGGTGCGATCTTCTGTTGATCGCACCACAAAACTGCATTCTGCAATAGCATTGGTGCGTTCAAAAACGGAACGCACCCTACGAAGCTGCAATAGTATCGGGGCGTTCAAAAACGGAACGCACCCTACGAAGCTGCAATATTATCTACGAAGCTTTTTCTCCCGAACAGGTGGATTTGAAACTGACAACAAAAAACAAAAAAGCCGGCATTTGCCGGCTTTTGTCGTAAAAGATCAAAGTCTTACTTCTTTGCGATGGCGCGGTAGATCAACAGAAGAATTACACCGCCAAGCACCGAGGCGATCAGAACGCCAATGGTCCCGCTTGCGGTCCATCCCAACAAGCCAAACAACCAGCCGCCCAACAGACCGCCGAGCACACCAACAATAATAGCGCCGAGGACGCCAACTTTTACACCTGGAACAATCAGGTCCGCAAGCCAGCCAGCCACGCCGCCAACAATAATCGACCATAACCAACCTAAGCTACTAAACATTTCAACTCCTTTTCTAAAACGAAAAAAACTAAATCGAACTTCATCATAGTGTTGTAAAAGCAGATTTACAACCGAAAGCTATGTACATCGTACTTACCTTCTGCTTATAAAACACTCTTGCATATAATTAGTTTTGTTTTGGTTTCAACACTCCCAAAACCGCCAAGGGGAACCTTCATATAAAGAATGAGGATTTGATGGAAAAGTTTATCGTAGTCGCAGGGAACATTGGCTCAGGCAAAACCACATTGGTGGAGATTTTGAGTCAAAAGCTGGGTTTTGTGCCCTTTTATGAGCCGCATGAAGAAAACCCCTATCTGGCTGATTTTTATGAGGACATGAAACGCTGGTCCTACCAGTCCCAGGTCTATTTTCTAACCCGTCGGCTCAGAATCCACAAAGAACTGCTTCTGGCGAAAGGTTCGGTGGTTCAGGACCGCAGCGTCTATGAAGATGCCGAAATTTTCGCGCGGAATCTTTACTTGCAAGGAGATCTAACCCAACGTGACTACTCGGTCTACCAGGACCTCTACCATATCCTCGCTGCCCTCTTACCCCCTCCCAACCTGATGGTATATCTGCGTGCCTCCGTCGACACACTGCAGCAGCGCATCGCCAAACGCGGGCGTGAATATGAGGCTGGAATTTCCCGCGATTACCTAACCAGACTAAACGATCTCTATGAGGACTGGATGACCGCTTTTGACCAATGCCCGGTGCTGATTATCAATACGGATAACCTGGACCTGGTTTCCACATCCCAACACGTGGATCAAGTCGTCCGTTGGGTGCAAAACAAGCTCACCGGGCGTACCGAAGTCAGGTTATAAAGCCTAGCCCGCCGCTTTATTGGTCGCCAAAAAAAACTTCCCGTTTTTAATGCCGGGAAGGTTTTTTATTAGGAATAGGAAAGCTCATTTTCTTTTACTTAAGGCTGATCCCAGCCCTTATATCTTACGAAAGCAAATACGCCAGTACCCATCTCGTGGTATCCACCAACGCGTCTGTGTGGGTGCGTTCGTAGTGGTGGGAGCTGTCCACGCCTGGTCCAATCAGCGCCACAGCGGCGTTCCCACCGGCGCGCCAATAAGCCGTGCCGTCCGAGCTGTAATGCACATAAATGTCCACTTTCGCCGGGATATCGTAAGCAACAGCCAGATCGCGCAGTTTATTTGAAAGCCCGTGATGGTAAGGTCCGCCCCCATCTTTAACGCAGATGCTGGCGTGCATCTCATCCGAAGCTTGCCCATTTCCAATGGCAGCCATATCCACCGCCACCAGCTCCTTCAGGCTTTGCGGGAAGTCACTGCTTCCTCCAAGACCAACTTCTTCATAATTGCTGAAGAGGAAGCAGGTGCTCTCGCGGGGCTTCAGGTCGTTGTCGTGTAAGGCTTTAATTGCGGCAACCAGGGTGGCAACTGCCGCCTTATCATCAAGGTGGCGCGATTTAACAAAACCGTCAATAACTTCCACCCTCGGATCAAACGAAACAAAATCGCCAACTTCGATTCCAAGCTGCCTCACCTCTTCGGGGTTCGAAACACGCGCGTCGAGCCGCACTTCCATGGAGGCTGAGTCGCGCTTATCATCACGCACATTATCGTAAACATGCACCGAAGCTTTGTTGGGCAGCAGGCATCCGCGAACCGTTCCTTTCTCCCGCGTGTGCACCAGGCAGTTTTCGCCTTCGATGCTGCCCCATGCGAAACCACCAATGTTGGTAAGTTCGAGCCTGCCGCTGGGTTTAATTCCGCGCACCATTCCCCCAAGCGTATCCACATGGGCGGTCAATCCGCGCGTCGCGGGAGCTTCTGATCGGTCTTGTCCCGGCAGAAACGCCAAAAGGGAGCCTTTTTGCGTCCATTCGGTGCGGATCTCCGCAAAAGCGGCAAGCTCCTTCTCCACCAGCGCAATCGCCTGGCTTGTGAAACCGGTTGGGCTCGGGGTGTTGAGCAGTTTGGTCAAAAAGTCGATCATATAAGGCGTGTCGATGGTGGGGAGGGCGGGTTGTTTTGGGCTCATGTTTCTAACTCCTCGGCATTCTATTATCTGCTAATCTTTCTGGGAAATTCTGTCCACCTGGCTGCAACAGCCCAGGTTGAAGGATTAAAAAATGGAACCATCTTGCTCATTGAAGCTGTTTATGCCAGCAAGTCTTCGTTATGCTCAAACGCGGCTAAC
>JAYFQB010000165.1:0-13921 GCA_034927385.1 Anaerolineaceae bacterium
TCTAGATTCTATGCAAAATTGAAACAGTATCGATTCTGTGAACGGGCTCGCCCAATATCTCCGGCAAGAATAGTGCGATCTACTGGGGCACCAAGAACCTCACAGCCTTTTCCGCGAGTGGTCCGCAGCTCCAAACCGAATTTATTCAGGATTAATCGGATTTCAGGCACGTGGTTACGTACAGTCCGTTCAGTTAATTTGACCTCATCAGCGATTTGCTGATAGGTGAACAGACTATCTTTACCAAGCATTGCATCGATAATTATCAGAACAATTGGTTGCATCGGTAGTTCAATATTAACATTATTACTATCAATTGTACAGAATTTCCGTTATGAAACGGTAATCAATGGATGGAGTTCGTTCAACCAAACTGCTAAACTCATTTCATAATTCTTTCCATTCAAAAAAAGGAGAAAAAATGAAATCCATACGTGCAAAAATCCAATCATTTGCTGGCGCAATGATGGTACCGGTCATTCTATTTGTCCTGGTCGGTTTTTATGTTGGTATTGGTGCGGGGCTTACCAACTATATTCTGCCGGAGATCCTGCCAGCAGACTCCATCGTCACGCAATTTTTAACCGCAGTAATCAACATGTTCGTTTCTATCGGCTTCTTAATCATGAACTACCTGCCGATCTGGTTTGCTGTTGGCATCGCCTTTACCCTTGCGAAAAAAGAGAAGGGCTGGGCGGCGTTTGCCGGCTTGATCATGTTCTTCACCTATATTCGTGGAATTAGCTCTTATGCCGGTGCCTGGGGAATTGATGCCGAAAGCATCTTAAGCATGGAGCCAAATTTCCAGGCATTATGGGGCGACGTAGCTGGTATCTTTACACTTAATATGGGCATTTTTTCAGGCATCATCGCTGGAGTGACAGCCGCCTGGATCCATAATAAATATGTGGATACGCAATTCAAAGCCTCTTTTGCTTTTTTCTCCGGACCCCGTTTTGTGATCATCATGGTCACTCTGTTTTCAGTCCCTCTCGCCATTGCCACGTATTACATCTGGCCCTTCATCGGGCGTGGGCTACAGTGGATCACGGGCTTCATCGGCTCCTCTGGTCTGTTTGGAACCTGGCTGTTTGGAACCCTCGACAAAGCATTGCTCCCCTTTGGTATTCATCACCTGATCGCGTTTCCGATTGAGTACTCCGCGGTTGGCGGAACGATGAACATCGATGGCACTGTTTATGAAGGTGTTCGCAATATCATTATGGGTCAGGCAGCTTCCCCGAATGCTGCTGGTTACATAACCCGCAACTTTACAACCGGTCGCATTCTCTTCCAGTTGGCTGGTCTGCCGGGTGCCGCGTTTGCCATGTGGAAAACCGCTAAACCGGAAAACCGAAAAAAGGTAGCCTCCATCGTTATCCCGGCAGTTATTACCCTGATGCTCGTTGGCATCTCTGAACCTATCGAATATACCTTCCTCTTCGTTGCTCCCGCTTTGTACTGGTTGGTGTATGCTCCTCTTAGTGGCTTGATGTACGTTCTGGCAGAAGTAACAAATGTCTCAATCAACGGTCATGCGTTGCTCTTCATGATACCCAATCTCTTCCAGCCGCAGAAAGTCCACGCGATGTCGCTGCTTTATCTGCTGCCTTTAGCCTTCATCCTTTACTATGCTGCCTTCCATTTCATGATCCAAAAGTTCAACTTGCGCACCCCTGGGCGCGGGGATGATGAGGAAGAAGTTGCCTTCATGACCAAAAAACAGTATAACGAGCTGACTGATGGCAAGCCGGGCAGTGTGAGCGCTGCTAATTCGAAAGCGGCCTCAACGGACGACTCGCTCGAAGCAAGGATCGTTGAAGCCTTAGGTGGTGCCGACAATATCGAAAGTGTTTCCGCTTGTGCCACGCGCCTGAGAGTGCAGGTAAAAGACGCTGCGCTGGTGGTTGATGATGCTATGTGGAAACAGCATCTCGAAGCCATGGGTGTTGTGCGCAGCCAAAATGTGCTGCAAATCATTTACGGCGTGAGGGTGACCTCGCTGCTG
The DNA here is from genome assembly GCA_034927385.1 of Anaerolineaceae bacterium. GTDB lineage: Bacteria > Chloroflexota > Anaerolineae > Anaerolineales > Anaerolineaceae > Mesolinea. Next base: position 2,009 of record JAYFQB010000165.1, read on the forward strand.
ACGAAGGTGAAAGACGTTCTTGGTCTTGACTAATTACTGACATAGTGGAGGGCGCATCTGCGCCCTCCAACCGACTTTTGGAGGGAAAATGTTCTTTTTCAAGAAAAAATCAAAAATCGTCTCAGTAGTCGAAGGTACGATTCATGATATCAGCGACTATCCGGATGACGCGATCGGTCAGAAAATGTTGGGAGATGGCTTTTACATCGAACCAACTGGTGAGTTGGTCTGCTCGCCGATTGATGGGGAAGTGACTATGTTATTTCCCACTGCTCACGCGGTTGCAGTTCAAAACCAGGATTATGAAATTCTGATCCATATCGGTGTGGACACGGTAAAGCTTGAGGGCAAAGGTTTTCAGAAAATTGTCAAGCAAGGAGATATGGTAAAGGCGGGCGATCCGCTGGTGAAAATGGACTTGCCTGCCATCAAAGCCGCGCCGGAAGTAAAAGCAGTCAGTGTGGCAGTGATCTTCACCTCGTGTGATAAGAACGTTCGAGTAAAAAATCCTGGAACAAACGTCAAAGCCGGTCAAGAAGAGATTGTGGTAGTTGAATAGGAGAGCAAAAATATGAAACATATAAAGATTGCTGCTGGATTAGCACACGTAAATTATGGCAGGATTGCTGATATTGTAATTGCAGCGGATAAAGCCGGTGTGGATTACATTCATTCTGATGCCGCCGATATGATTGACCTAAAGAACATGCAATTAATGGGGGGGCACCAGGTTATTGAGGGAATTCGTCCTGAAACCAAACTGCCAATTGAATGCCACTTTTACACCGAAGTATGCGACCGACTTTTCATTGAAAAAATTGCAGCCGCTGGCGCGAACATGCTGATCCTGCCTGCGGAACATTTTATTGGCTCACAATTTATGTACATCGTCAATTACTGCCGTGAGTTTGGCATGAAAATTGGTTTGGCGATTGGTGGGTATACCCCGCTTTGCTTTGTGGACGAGGCTATATACGACATTGACCGTCTGCAGGTGATTGTACACGGTGTGGACGAAACGGACGGCAAGGATAACTGGGGCTGGCGGCGAACTGCGGTTGACCTGGTCAGACGAGCCCGCAACCTGATTAATGAAAAACACCCTAAATGTGAACTTGCCATTGACGGCGGCTTGCGGCACAACAACATGGAGCCATTGCTTGAATGCAACCCGGATGTGGTGATTCTTTCTTCCGCTATTTTTAAGGACCCGGATGGGATTGAGGCTGGCGTTCGTAAATGTCGGAAAGCATTGGATGACGCTTCGTTGAAGTTTGATTTGAAGTAGGTTTATGATCTTTATAACTGCTGATGGAATCCGCATTATTCGCGGATTCCATCAGAAATATTTACAACATATATGGGGCTAACCTGGTGCACTATCCTGGTTGGAAGATGTTCTCATTGTACGTGATAAAATATTAAAGTGGACAAGACTCAGCGCAGGGTTATTCTCGTCTTGGGGCTGCTTTCGTTGGCAGCTTTTCTACTTTTTTCGATCCCAAATTCCAAAGCATCAGACAACCTGGCGATGGTGACAATGTTCGAGCCTGATGAGGCGGTGATGCTGCCGGTAATCCAGCGCATGATCGGACCTTACCCAGATTTGCTTCATATGGTTTACCGGTTTATCGCCTATTCGTTTTACTCTTATGGGTTCCCGCATTTTGCGCCTTCCGCGTTAGTATACAAAGCTTTGAGCCTCTTTGGGCAGGAAACCAACATGCCTTTGTTGATGCTTGCTTTGCGGCAGATAATTACGGTTATTCCCATGCTGGCAAGCCTTTGGCTGCTGGTTTATATGCAGGACCAATTTAAGACCTGGCGCAGCGCGGCTCTCTTCGGGTTTATGATTCTGGTTCCAGCAGTGGTGCAAAATGGGTTTTGGTGGCATCCAGATGGGCAGGTGATGCTGTATTCCAGCCTGGTACTTTTCTTTCTTTGGAAAGACCAACTGCAGTTTGGGCGCTACTATTATATTGCCGCGGCGGTTTGCGGTGTGTTGGTGGCGATTAAGGTTGTGGGGTTTTTCTTTTTCCTGACCATTGGAACGGTTTTGGTGTTGGGTCTGGCATCAAAAAAGCTTAATCTCCGACAGTTTTTTGTAAAAGCCGGGATATTCATTCTCATCATGGCGGCAGCCATCCTTGTCGCAAGCCCGCACTTGCTAATTCCAAAACACCGTGAATTCGCGTTTACTATTCTGAAACGAGAGATATTTGAAACTTCTAAAGGATATGGCGTGCTATACGAAAAAGGGCTGGCTGCAGCCTGGCCCACCATCCGTGATTACTATGGAGAAGCACTGTTCTTGTTAATCACGCTTGGGCTTTCGATTTGGGGCTTATGGAAGCGGGAGAACAGATTGCTGCGCGTGTTGATCCTGACCTGGTTCATCCCACTTTCAACGCATCTTCTGTTCTTTTCACACTTTAAATACCAATATTGGCTGCCGGTGGCACTGCCGCTCTTTTCAAACCTGATTTTATTGCTGCCGGCAACCCGTGAGGAATGGCGGCAAAAGAATTTTTTCAGTTATCTTAGACCGGTTTTGCTGTTAATCGTCCTGATCCAGCTCGTTTTCTTTGGGATAAACTCCGCCAGGCGTTTTGATTATCGCGTTCACCGCGCGGAGAATAATCCGGCAATCAATTTTTATGAGAAGTCTCTGGCGGTGCTGGAACCTGTTATCGGGGACATGAAGATTTATTATGACTATCGCCTGTATATGCCAAATAGAGACAGATGGTCTATCGAAAACTCATTTGATCTGCTAACATATGACTACATCGAGTCGGGCAACTTCGATTTGCTTTTCCTTTCCCACCAGCGTATTCGCGATTATTTGCAGCCATCCATCCAGGGGATTGACCCCGAGAACCTTATCCAAGCCCAGGTTTTTTATCGTGACGCGGATGCGGGTCAGATTACGGGCTACAAGTTGCTATTGCGGGATGGCACAGGGCTGTTATTCATCCGGGACGACGTCTGCCTGGAATTCTATAGTGAAGAGATCTGCCAGTAGGTGGTATATGGAATCCGAGATCTCCCCACGCAAAGACACGTCAAAGCCGACCAAAGGTTGCGGCTTGTTTTACCAGGTGAACAGGCTGATTCTAGCCTTCTGGGGGATCCGGCTGCTTCGCTTTCTGGCAGTCGGTGCCATCAACACGCTATTCAGCTACATCATCTACGCGGCATTGGTGCTGCTTGGAATGCATTACTCCCTCGCCACGCTGCTTTCGACGATCCTTGGGATCATCTTCAATTTCTTCACAACCGGCAGGTTGGTTTTCAGAAACATGAATAACACGCTCTTCTTGCGGTTCGCCGCGGTCTACGGAGTTACATACCTGGCGAATGTGGGCTTTCTTTATTGCCTGGTGGATCTTATCGGCATGGATAAGCTGATTGCCGGGGCGTTGGTTACACTGCCTGTGGCGCTGCTTTCTTACTGGCTCAACGCGCGTTTTACTTTCGGAGAGAAACCGGAAACCAAACAAATAACCATTCAGGGGGCAAACCATGACGTTTGACGCAAACCTAAAGCAAGTTTCCAGCATAAGCGCGGTTTTTCCTGCCTATAATGATGCTGGCACGATTCCGAGCATGGTGCTGACGGCTTTGGTCGCTTTGAGGCAGGTTACCAACGATTATGAGGTGATCGTCACCAACGACGGCAGTTCGGATAACACCGCGCTGGTGTTGGATGAGCTGGCGACCCGTTACCCCGAACTCAAGGTCATCCACCACCTCCAAAACCAGGGTTACGGCAGCGCGCTGCGCAGCGGCTTTGGCGCGAGCAGCAAGGAATGGATCTTTTACACCGATGGTGACGCCCAATACGACCCGCTGGAGCTGGTCAGGCTGACACAGGGGCTAAGCGATGGTGTGGATGTGGTAAATGGCTATAAAATATCCCGCCACGACCCCTGGATAAGGGTAGTGATTGGCAGGATTTACCATCACATCGTGAAAATCGCTTTTGGTTTTAAACTACGGGATGTGGATTGTGATTTTCGCCTGATCAGACGGGATGTTTTTAACCATGTGGAACTCGAAAGTACCACCGGCACAATCTGCCTTGAGATGGTGAAAAAATTCCAGGATGCAGGTTACCGCTTTGCGGAAGTGCCCGTCAACCACTATTATCGCTCTTATGGCAGGTCTCAATTCTTCAGATGGAAACATCTCTGGAGCACCTTCAAGCACCTTTCAGAACTGTGGTTTAAATTGGTCGTCAAGAAAGACCATTTAAGGGATAATAAAACTCAAACAGAAGAACTGCGTGGGACAAAATAAATGGGTTTTGAAAATAAGAAAGTACTAATTACAGGCGGGTTGGGCTTCATTGGGTCGAATCTCGCCATCAGGCTGGTGGAACTTGGCGCGGATATAACGCTGGTGGACAGCCTCATTCCCACCTATGGCGGGAATCTTTGGAATGTGGAACCCATCAAAGACAAGGTCCGGATCAATATTTCGGATGTGAGGGATATTCATTCCATGAAGTACCTGGTTGCTGGTATGGATTATCTCTTCAACCTCGCCGGTCAAACCAGCCATGTCGACTCGATGGAGAATCCCGAGACCGATCTCGCTATCAACACCCAGGCGCAGCTGCAGATCCTGCAAGCATGCCGCCTGCATAACCCCCAGGTAAGGGTGGTGTTTGCCAGCACACGCCAGGTTTACGGCGTACCGGAACGCATCCCGGTTGACGAAACCCATCCGCTAAAACCAGTGGACCTTAACGGCGTGCATAAGCTGGCGGCTGAGCAGTACCACCGCCTGTTCAACGATATTTACGGTGTGCGGTCGGTAATCCTGAGGCTCACGAACACCTACGGTCCGCGAATGCGCGTAGTCGATGCGCGGCAGACGTTTCTCGGGATCTGGATCCGCAGACTGCTGGAAGGGCAGCCAATTCTTATTTATGGCGATGGCAATCAGCTTCGCGATTACAACTATATTGACGACGTAGTCGAGGCGCTGCTCCTTGCGGCGGAGTCGAATAACTGCTGCGGAGAGGTGCTCAACCTCGGTTCAAACGAGGTTTTCTCGCTTTCTCAGACCGCGGAGGTAATGCTCTCACTCCATCCAGAGGGGCAGGTTCAATACGTCCCGTTTCCGGAAGACCGCAAGCGAATCGATATAGGCGATTACCAGGGCGACTACACTCGCATAACCGCACGATTAGGCTGGCAACCCCGCACAGGTCTTAAGGAAGGAATGCGTCATACACTGGCGTATTACCAGGAAAACAGAAACAGGTATTGGTAGATGGATAAGATGTTTATTCCAGTTGCAGACCCCTCAAGGCAGTATCACGACCATGCCGACTTGTTTGAACAGGCAGCTGCGGGCGTTTTGCGCGGCGGGCGTTACATCCTCGGGCAGGAAACCTTGACCTTTGAGCGAGCTTTCGCGGATTATTTGGGTGTGGCGCACTGTGTTGGAGTGAACAGCGGAACAGACGCGATCGTTTTGGCGTTAAGAGCACTTGGCATCGGCGAGGGCGACGAAGTGATTACAGTTTCATTGACGGCTGTGGCAACGGTAGCCGCCATCGAGCTGACTGGCGCGACACCTGTCATGGTGGATGTGGACCCAAATAGCCGCTGCATGGATCCGGATTTGTTGGAACCGTTGATCAATGAGAAAACGCGCGCCATCCTGCCAGTGCATCTCTACGGACAACCAGCGGATATGCCTGCCATCATGCGGGTTGCCCAAGCCCACAATTTGAAGGTGATTGAGGACTGTGCCCAGGCACATGGCGCAACCATTGACGGAAAAATGGTCGGCAGTTTTGGGCATTTGGCGTGTTTCAGCTTTTACCCAACCAAGAACCTTGGCGCGTTTGGCGACGGCGGGGCTGTTGTTACCGAAGACGAGACCCTGGCGCACCGCCTCCGCGTGATTCGGGAATATGGCTGGGAAGAACGCTACGTCAGTAAGATAACTGGAATGAACACCCGCCTCGATGAACTTCAGGCGGCGTTCTTAAACATTAAGCTGGGATTGCTGGCGGCTGAAAACCAGAAACGGTGCGAGATTGCCAGATTCTACACGGAGAATCTAAGCTCTGCGGCTCTGACGTGCCCTCAACAAACCCCTGGAACGAGGTCAGTCTATCATCTCTATGTGGTTGAGAGCGAGCATAGGGAGCTTCTGAGAAGTTTCCTCGCAGAAAATGGGGTCGGTACTGCCATTCATTACCCGTTGGCAGTGCATCAACAACCAGCCTATTTGGGGCGGCTCAAAGGATGCGATAAGTTGCCAGTGACTGAGAGATTGGTTGGTCAGATATTAAGCCTGCCGATGTTTCCGCAGCTTACGTCCGAAGAGACAGCACGGGTTTGCCAACTGGTGCGGCAATTTATTCACCTACATTGAACCTGTAAAATTTGCATTTTTTTACAAATCTGTTAGAATAAAAGCGTTCGTAAAAGAATACTTTTCTCGATGAAAAGTGGGCAGTTGTCCACTTTTTTGTTTAGTGGAACTTTGGAGTAGATATAAAAGATGAAAAGCGAATTTGCCTTAGCCTTCAACGAAATCCTGGAAGACAAGGGCTTGCCCCGAGAGGTCATCATGGGAGCAATCAACTCTGCCATGGTTTCGGCTTACCGCAAGTCTGTCGGCGCGTCAGCCGCTCAGGAAGTGCGGGTGGACATCGATCTCGATAAGGGATCCGTTGGTGTGTATGCCGAAAAAGAAGTTACTGATGAGATCTATGATCAGCGGACTGAGGTTTTGTTGGACGATGCCCGAAAAATCGACCCAAATTGCCAGCTTGGCGATTTGGTAATGGTGGAATCTACTCCTGAAAATTTTGGTCGCATTGCCGCCCAGACAGCCCGCCAGGCTATTCAGCAAAAGATTCGTGATGCTGAGCGAGCTCAACAATACGAGTTCTTCAAGAAACAGGAAGGCGAGATCGTCAGCGGTATTGTGCAGGCGGTCAACTCGCGCCAGGCGACCATTGGGCTGGACCTGAAGGCGGAAGGCACCATGCAGCGAAAAGACATGATCCCGTCCGAACGCTTCCGCATCCATGACCGCATCCGCTCATACGTGGCGGAAGTCAAAGACATGCCCAAAGGGTTGCAAATTGTACTCTCGCGGGGACACCGCAATTTCCTGCGCCGCTTGCTCGAGAATGAAGTCCCCGAAATTTACCACGGGATTGTTGAGATTCGTTCCATCGCCCGCGAACCTGGGCAACGTGCCAAAGTGGCTGTTTCTGCTACTCAACAGGGGATTGATCCGGTTGGGGCGTGCGTGGGCCAGAGAGGCGTCCGCATCCAGGCTATCGTGCGCGAACTGCACGACGAAAAGATCGACGTAATTGAGTGGAATCCAGACGCCGCGGTTTATATCAGCAAAGCAATCAGCCCCGCGCGGGTTTCGGGTGTGTACCTGAACCACGGCAAAGGCGATGACAAAACAGCGATGGTGGTGGTCCCTGAGGATCAGCTCAGCCTCGCAATCGGCCGAGAGGGCCAAAACGCCCGCCTGGCAGCCAAACTGACTGGCTGGCGGATCGACATCATGAGCGTCTCCGAAGCCGCCAGCAAGGCGCTGGTGCAGCTCCGCAGCGACCCAGGTCTTGCCAAACTGGCTGCAGAAGAAACTGATACGATGGCAAGGGTAGAAACCTTGTTGGAACAGAAAGAAGAAGGGCGGGTGCTCAATCTGGATGACAGTAACCTGATCGCTCGCTTTGTGGATCGCGTTGAAAAGCGCGGTGAAGCCGACCGCAAGGTCGAAGAAGACGCGCGCCAGGCTGAAATCCGCAAGATTCGCGAATCGATTGACCCCCGCGCGTTCGAACTCAACCTCTTCGACGTTTCGGAGCTAAAAGAGCACTTACAGGTGCTGTTACAAGCTGCTGGAATGGAAACCTTTGGCGATCTGCTGCTGCGGGTGAAGGTGGATGTTGACTCAATCCTTGCGATTGATGGTATCGGACCGAAATCCTACGAGGAGATCCTCGAGGTGGTTCACAATTATCGGTTCCCTGCCATTGAGACCGCGCCAGAAGAGGTTGTGACACCTGAGGTCGTGGTTGAAGCGGAAGTTGCACCGGTTATTGAACAACCAGAGGTTGTTGAGGAACCAGTGCAAGTTGAAGAACCTCAGGCTGTGGCTGAAGTTGTTGAGCCAAAACAGGTTGAAAAAGTCCCTGAGCCCCAAACGGCTGAGGAGCCTGCCGCTGAGGATAAGTCCTTCGAAGAATTATTCCAGATGGACACGCTGCGGCGCACAAGCGAAAGCTCCGCGGAAGAAGATGAAAACGGTCAGCCTGGCGACAAAAAGAAGAAAGGCAAAAAGCGCAAAGGCTACACTGTGGAATATGACCCCGACCGCGACGCAACCTACGTCCGGCATAAGCATCGCAACGATGACGAATGGGGTGAATGGTAAAAGCTGGTGATGAAGCAGAGTAAAGGTGGCAGCAAAAACCGCACACAAAGTTAAGCACGTCCCTCAGAGGACTTGCGTGGGATGCAGGCAGGTTTTGCCCAAAAGGCAGCTAACCCGCATCGTTCGCTCCCCTGAGGGCGTGGTGATTGATCCTAACGGTAAACTTCCTGGTCGTGGGGCTTATGTTCATGACCAAAAGAGCTGTTGGGTCAAAGCTTTAAAGGGTTCACTGGCAAACGCCTTGCGGACGACTATTCAGGAGCAAGACCTGGCAGCATTAAGAACTTACATGGAGACTCTACCTGAGGGCGAGGCTTCAACTGAGGAAACAATGGCTGTCTGAAAGATCTTGTTTTGCTCGTGTATGGCGTCCGTAGGTTTTGTTGGCAATTGACCGTTAAAGAGAGACGGAGAAGATATGAGCAAAACAGAAGAAAAAACGATTCAACTTCCCTATAGTTTGTCGGTCAGGGAACTGGCTGGCTTACTGAGCACCAGCGCCGTGACGGTCATCAAAATTTTGATGTCCAACGGTGTCATGGCGAGCATCAACCAGCAGATCGATTTTGACACCGCCGCGGTGGTTGCAACCGAACTTGGTTACGAACCCCAACTGGAACAGGAAGAAGTTGTTGTTGAAGAAGAGGGAGAAATACCCCTTTGGAGACGCGTAATTCTGGAGGAAGACCCAAAAAACCTCGAGCCGCGTCCCCCTGTGGTTACGATCCTGGGGCATGTGGACCACGGCAAGACCACACTGCTCGACGCCATCCGCCATACGGATGTGGCTGGCGGCGAAGTGGGCGGAATCACGCAGCATATCGGCGCGTATCAAATTTTGCACAAGGACCGCGTAATCACGTTCCTCGATACGCCTGGTCACGCGGCTTTTTCATCTATGCGTGCCAGAGGTGCTCAGGGCGCGGATATCGTTGTGTTGGTGGTGGCAGCGGATGACGGCGTTCAACCGCAGACTCGCGAAGCTGCCAACCATGCCAAAGCTGCCCAGGTTCCGATTGTGGTGGCGCTCAATAAAATCGACAAAAACGACGCCAACCCAGACCGTGTTATGCGTCAGCTCGCTGAGATCGGTTTGCAGCCTGTGGAATGGGAAGGCGACACGTTTGTCTTGCCTGTTTCCGCTAAGGCGAAAAGAGGCTTGGATGACCTGCTTGAAACGATTCTGCTTGTGGCGGATGAGTTGACCATCAAAGCCAACCCCAAAGGCGCCTGCATTGGCACTGTTGTTGAAGCGCAACTGGACAAATCAACCGGAAACATGGCAACGCTCCTGGTGCAGAACGGCACGCTGAAGGTCGGCGATGTGGTTGTGGCTGGTGAGGGCACTGGCAAGATCAAAGCGATGTTTGACCAGCGCAACAAGCGTGTTAGCAAAGCCGGTCCCTCAACCCCAGTGGTTGTGATGGGACTAAATGCCCTGCCAGAAGCCGGCGATCTCTTCCAGGTCGTGGAAAACGAACGCGAGGGAAGAGCGATTGTCGCCCAGCGAAAGGCAGAACGCGAAGCCAAACGAAACACCAAGCGCGCGACGCTTGAGGAACTCTTCAACCAGTATAAATCAGGTCAGGCGAAAGACCTGCGCCTGATTCTTAAGGCGGATGTTCAGGGTTCGCTTGAGCCAATTATGAACGAACTGGAAGACCTCGGCAAGAAGCAAAAGGGCCTGTCGGTTAAGATTTTGCATGCCGAAACCGGCAATGTGACCGAGAGTGACGTGATGCTGGCAGCAGCCTCAAACGCGATTGTGCTCGGCTTCGATGTGGATGTGGATCAGGGCGCGCGCCGGCTGGCTGAGGTCGAAGGCGTTTCAATCCGCCTGTATAAGATTATTTACCGCCTGATTGAAGACGTTGAAAAGGCGCTCAATGGCATGCTCGAACCTGAATTGGTGGAACGGGTCATTGGCAAAGCGGCTGTTCTGGCTACCTTTAAGGTTTCAAAGGGTGGAACTGCTGCGGGATGCCGTGTGTTGACCGGTGAGCTGCGCCGTAATGCTTCTGTGCATGTAATGCGTGCAGGGACCGAAGTGGTCAAAACTGAAATATCCAGCATTCGCCGCGAGAAAGACGACGTCCGCGAAGTGCGTGAGGGCATGGAATGCGGTATCACACTGAAGAACTTTGAGGAGTTCGAGGTGGGTGACCTGTTTGAGTGCTTCATCATGGAGAAATTCGGCGGCTAAGCCTCTGGATTACGAAGGAGAAAAGGAATGCCAACCCCCTTAAGAATGAAACGGATCAACGACCGAATTAAGCAAGTCCTTTCGGTTTTGTTGATCTCAAAAATTGATGACCCACGCCTGGTAGGCGTTTCGGTTACGGATGTAAAAGTTGATCGTGAGCTGGATTTTGCCAATATCTATGTGTCCTCACTGGATGGGGCAAAGTCCTCACGGGAAGTGATTGCCGGGCTGAATCATGCCCGCGGCTACCTGAAGCATGAAATCGCGCAGGAAGTTGACCTGCGCGTAATGCCCAGACTTCGGTTTTTCTGGGATCCAACCCCGGAAAAAGCAGACCGGATTGACTCGCTTCTGGCAAAATTGCACGAGGAGTCTGGGGAATTGGAAGATATTGATGAGTCTGTCCCTGATGGGGATGAGGACTTATATGATGAGATTGCCAATAGGGACTGGGAGTCTGAGGACGACCTGCCCGAGTTGGATGAGGATGAAAATTAACGACTAAAACGATGAATGATCAACTTGATTTGACCATTAAAGAGCAGTTAGCTGCCGCAAATAAAATTGTCATCATGGGGCATATTCGCCCGGATGGTGACGCGATCGGTTCCATGCTTGGCATGGCGCATGCTCTGCGTGCCAGTGGCAAGCAGGTTGTCTGTGCCCTGCAGGACGGAATGCCCGATAAATATGCTTTCCTGCCAGGCGCGGCGGAGGTGCAGACCTCCCTGCCTGAGGAATATGACTATCTGATCATTGTGGATAGCGCGGATATTAAGCGGGTTGGCAAGGTGCTGGATGGGTATCCCATGCCGGACCTTGTAATCGACCACCACGACACACACGACGATTTTGGCAAGCTGGAATATGTCTTGCCCGAAGCTGAGGCAACGGCGTTGTTGTTGACGCAAACCCTCCCCATCTGGGGGCTGACCATCACCCAGGATTCGGCAACCTGCCTTCTGGCTGGGTTACTCTCTGACACAATTGGTTTCAGAACTGCCAACACGCAGCCCGACACCCTTCGAGCGGCAGCAGACCTGATGGAAAAAGGGGCGGACTTCCATGATGTCTACCTGAAGACGCTGAGCGATAAAACTTTGGCTGAAGCACTGTATTGGGGGCAGGGTTTGACTAAGATTCGACAGAGTGGTGGCGTCTTATGGTCGACGCTTACACTTCATGATAGAATTGATTCAGGTTATCAGGGCAACGATGATGCTGACTTGATTAACATACTTTCTGCTATTAAGGGACCGAAGATCACAGTCCTCTTT
>JAYFQB010000194.1:0-2211 GCA_034927385.1 Anaerolineaceae bacterium
TCCCCAAATCAGTAACCGTTGATAAGCAGGAAGTTTATTGGATTCAGGAAGCCGAAAACCTGATCAGCCTGTCGGTTAAACTTACCGCCAAAATCAAGGTGCAAGTCGCCTTTTAGACAGCTCGGTTTCTCGCTTACTAAATAAAAAAACAACCGCCCTAAAGAGGGCGGTTGTGGTTTCAAACAGAGAGGCTACTTCTTTTCTTCGGGTTCTTCCGGTTTAGGCTCGGTCACAACAGGCGAAGCTGCGGCTTCCTTGTTCACACGCTTGGTTGTGCGATTTGCGGAGCGTTTTTTCAGCGCCTTCACCAGGAAGTAGATGCCAACTCCCAGAGGGATCAGGAAGGGCAGGCAGACGATGCCAAAGCGGATCAGGAAATCCACCAGGTTCTGAACACTGCGCACCAAACGCTCGACCGACTCGCGTACAACGCCCTTGGGTTTCCACCCCCCAATTTCAATCGGCTGCAAAGAGGCTTCTGCCACCAGTGTGATTGCAATTGAGGAAAGCGCTGCGGATTCTTTCAGGTAGTTGATGTGTCCTTGCAACACCTCGATTTGTTCGCGGATATTCGTCAGCTCACGAAAAACTTCCATCGTGCTTGAGAGATCCGATGTATCCTGCATCAGCTCCATTAATTGCGCTTCCGCTGCCTGCAGGTTGCGAAGGCGTGAGCTGGAATCTACGAAATCAGAGGTGACGTCCTCTCCTACCTGCCTTTCGAAGATAACCCCATCTAAACCGTTCGCACTCATGGCGCGAATTTGATCCATGGTTGAATCCAGCTTTTCGGCGGGAACCCGAATAAGGATGTAGGCTTTATCGTAAGATCGACCCGTGGAATAATCGGTGTCTTTCCAGGTGTACGAATTGACCACAAAGCCGCCCAGACTGTTTGTCAGAGCGGAAATTTCTTTCATGGTCTCGTTCGGTTGGGCACCCGAAATAGAAATCTCAGCCGATTTGAGCACCACTCTATCCGTCAGAGTTCCCTGGTTGGAGGTGGTATATTCGCTTTCGCCTCCAGCAACAGCTTCGGGTTCTGCCGTGATTGGCGCGTAACCAGGCATGGATGTAGGTGATTCATAATCATCGTAAGCTGAATTCTTTGATTGTGAGGCACATGCGGATAACAACAACATGAATATTAACGTGACCAACAGCAGCTTCTTCTTCATTTTGACTCCTTTTATTTTGTGTTTCAACAATAAGACGAAAAACCGCGGCAATAGTTCCGGCGCGAACTTAAATGCCCTGGCTGAGCCTTGAAGCATGCCTGGAGGGGATGCCGAGTGCGAGAATCCGATGTTGGACCGCTTCAACATCGTAGGCAACCCGCCTGAAAAGCCATGTGTCCTCCGCGTCATCCCATATAACGTACGACGCCTTCGGGTTGTGGTCACGCGGCTGACCCACCGAGCCCGGATTTAAGATAAACCGCTTTTCAGACCGCCATCGGTCAGCGTTCTGGGGTGTCAGGATGGTTGAGCGTTGGTTTGGATTCTCAACAAAGATGGAGGGAATGTGCGAATGACCTACCAGACAGATTTGCGTGGAAAAAGCCGAAAAGTTTTCGCTGGCAATTCGCGAACTTACAATGTATTCCCAGATTGGGTCCCGCGGGCTTCCGTGCGCCAAGGTAACACCCTCAACTTCGAGGACGATATCAAGCAGTTCCAGAAAGTCGCGTGATTCCTGGCTGAGCAGCTCAGACTGCACCACAATCGCGCGGGCAGCTTGATCATTAAAGGTTCTCAGGTCAATAAACCCCATCAAGGCGGAGTCGTGGTTGCCCATGATGCAGCGTAAGCCGGGCTGTTGGCGCAGCAGCGAGATGCACTCGTTGGGGTCCGGTCCATACCCAACCACATCGCCCAAACACCAAACCCGATCAAAACTTCCGGCATCCGAAAGCACAGCTTCAAATGCCGTCAGATTGGCGTGGATATCAGAAAGAATGAGTGTCCGCATCGGCTTATGGGATGCTAAACGTGAAGCTCCACTCCCCCCCTTCAATATCTGCCCACGAACTCGTGCCAAGCAGCACGATCCAGGAGTTACCGGGTTTTAGCAAGAATGGGCTGCCATCCGCGTTGAAAAATTGAATCGGTTTGCCCGAGTCGGTCGCCTTCCAGGTGATCTCATAAGCCTTGCCGTCGCGAAAAACCGTGGCGGGTAGACCATCTGTATTGCCTATCAGGTCGATGCTGT
>JAYFQB010000362.1:0-3501 GCA_034927385.1 Anaerolineaceae bacterium
CGACCTTTGTGAAGAAATAGGTGAGGGGATCCTCTCTACGTTGCAGGGTTCGCCCCTTAGGGTGCGATCGGATTCACCCTCACCTTCCTGGCTGATCTCTATGTATAGCGTAATTGAAATCCCCTTAAAGATACAAGGGTGTGATCTTCTGTTGATCGCACCAATAACGCCACGTCACATTCCCGTTGGTGCGTTCAAAAGCGGAACGCACCCTACAAAAACTCAGTCCGTAGGGCAGAAAAGGGTGCGATCTTCCGTTGATCGCACCAATTATGGAACAATATATTCCTGCATTTTCCCCGACAAGCCAACACGGTCAACCCTCGAGTTAACCATTAGGAAAGAGTACAAGCAGATCGTCACGATAGACCTAAGCCGGAACCCCCCGAAGCTCTTCTCGCTTCCCCATCGCCTTATGAATAGCCGCGATTCCTGTCGCCCAGTTCTTTATCTCCTTCTCTGCCGCCTCCTGGTCCACAAATGCATCCTCTTTCCCGTGTGCCACAAAATTGTTCCTAAAAATCCGTATACCTTCCACACGATCTGGCAGTTGAGACTTGCTAAAAACGCTGAACTGAACCTCCACCAAGGTAATGATATTACCCTCTTCCCTGCTCTTTGCCTCTCTTCCCAATTCCAGGCAAGAGCTTAAAATCCCGATCGGCATGACGGCGTTCCCAAACACGAGCATTTTCTTAAGGCTGGAGGCTTGCTTTCTCAATGAATCCCCATCAAAATGCGTGTAATATCGTTCGTCAACATTAAAAAACCGGTCCCGTGCCTCTTTTCCAACAGGGATATGTTCCCGCAGCAAGCTGTTCAACAAATTGGTCGCCGCCCGATCCACCGCTTTCAGCATCGGCTGAAAACATGGCGCGAATGATTGCGATTTGGTCTTCAAAAGCGCGTAGAGGTCCGCCGCGTCGGTAATAGACTGTTGGTACATTTCCGGCAGTAAGTTAAAGTCTTCGTCCTTGATGAACTCCTGACGGTTGTCCTTTTTTTCCTCCTCAGAAGTCATGTAAAAAGGCAGCCCCATCTGCTGGTTTTTCGCGTCCTCGATCAGCCTTTGCAGCTCAGGTTCGCAACTCCTTGCCAACGTCTGGAGTGTGGTGTCGTTAAACCGCCTGAATACCGCCTCAGGTACAAACAGGTATTCCCATTCCGCCCCCGCTTTGCTCGCGGACCCACACCATGCAACCGCCGCCCTGGCTTTCGCCGCCACTTCCTGCTCCATCTCACCCTTGGTTTCCACAAGGTAATACTTCCCGCTGTTGACCCTCACGATAAAGTCCGGCGTATAGAACGCCCGCCGGTGGTTCGACGCTTCGTAATCAATCCGCAGACACTGCGGTCCGGAGTTCTTCGCGAACGCCAACACGTCATCTGCCAGATTCACAAATGTAGCGAAGCTATACTCCAGGTTGCGGTTGCAGGGAACCAGGTTAAACATGGTCCGTTCAGCCGGAAACACCGAATTTCTTTCAGACGAGGTCACCTGGAACGGCTTCCAATTGGATAATGAATAGGGTAAACCCTGCGGAACCCGCTTCTGCTCCTCCTTCGTCTTCAGATTTATCAATGGAATGAATGTCGCCCGGACGTACTCCCGCACGTCCATATCGCCAAGCCTTGCAACCAAACGCGCGTCGCTCAGGCTCAGTTTCTGCCCAAACAGGTCTTGTGTAATGTAACGCTCAACCAGCGGCGCCAAAATTCGGTGCGAACCGCTGATCTTACAGGCTGTTTCCAGCTCTTTGACAAAGTAACTGATCGCGCCAAAACCGTTCTTCAAAAGCGGGATCTCAAGCCTCATCCGCTCCACCACTTCGTCTGTGATCATTGCCCGCCCCTCAAACTCGAGGCTTACATCACGTGGGATGCCGAGATCCAGCTTCTTCTGTTTGCTGGATATCGCCCGGATATCTTCATCCCCAATCTCATCGACATGATAAACCCTTCTGAAAGAGTCCGTCAGCGTTGGCAACTGGACGTCCAGTGCTTCCAAATCCTTCTTCGGATCAGGGAAGATGCTCACCGTCGTGCGCGGAATGTCATTCACGCTCACATCCTCAAGCGCAAGCCCCTCCTGCACGAGTTCATCCTGATACAAGCGCACGAAGGCTGAATGTTCAACCACCGTCACCATCTCCAAAGCTTGCCCCGGCGGTGTAATCCGCCGCAGCCCCCTGCCCAGCGTCTGTTCTGGCAGGATGTTTGCTTTTGAGCTATACGGCCGCAGGGGGATGATCGTGGTCACGTTCCTCACATCCCAGCCTTCCCGCAGCATCAGCACAGAAACGATGCAAAGATATGGGCTGGTGTTATTGTCCAGCTCGCGCGAAAGCTGCCGCAGGGCACGCAGGTCTTCATCGCTGATATCTTTCTCACTTTCAACGAATTCAACCGTCTCGTTAGCCCCCCTGCCTTTTTTCTTCACCTTTCCCTTTAGGTTGGTGTGCAGGTTGATGGTTTTGCCGTTCAGTGCCTCAAAAGCGCTGTCCGTGTTTAATCGCGTCGTAATCTGGTCTGCCTCATCGGTGTTGTTGCACATCACGAATAGCAGAGCTTTCTTGCCGCTTGGCTCCCACTCCTCTTTGGAGGCTAACCAGCGGGCATATCCCAGCCGCAGGTGCTCCTCATAGCGATAAGCGGCGTTATCATCCGCCCTTTCTTTGATGTTTCCCACATGCCCGATAATCGGCACCTTAACAATCCCCGCATCCACAGCTTCGCCCAACGGCGAATCGGTCACGATATGCTTAAAAAGATTACCGTGGTTATCCTTCGGCGTGGCGGAAAAATCGAGCTGGGCGGCGAGTCCGATCCCGTTTCGCTCCTTCATCCTCTCGTCGAGCCCCATCAACACCTCGTTCCAGGCGGAATCGGGGTCCCAAACGTGATGTGCCTCATCGTTGATCACCATCAGGTTCGGATGCGAAGTAACCCGGTTTCGCAGCGCCTCAGAGGTATCCAGCGCCGAACCCCGCGAAACAGCCGGACCCGCCCAGTCATACGTGGCTGCCTCGCGGCTGCGCCCCTGCCTTGCGCTAAACAAGCGGTGAATGTTGGTCAGGTAGAGCGTTCCGCCGGTGGCGGCACCGCTGGCTTCGTCCTGCAGCACAACCGAGAGGTTCCAGTCGCCTTTCCAGGCGGGCGGAATAAGCGGGTCTTTGTCAAAAATTCGTCCATCCGCGAAGTCGTCCTTCAGGCGTTCAAAGACCGTCAGGTTGGGAGCAATCACCAAAAAGTTCTTCGCCATCGGGCTATCCGACTCGCGCAAGGCGTGAAAGTAAGACCAAACAATCGCCAGGCTCATCACCTTGGTCTTGCCGCTGCCGGTCGCCATGCGGAAGGCGTAGCGTGCCCAGAGATCTTCCTCCGGGGTGATCCCTTTTCCTTCCAGGTCGCCTTCAAACTCAGCCTTCAAAGCCGAAAGTGAGCGTATTCCACGGACTTCCACCAGGTAAATCAGGGTTTCGATCGCTTCGCGCTGGCAAA
>JAYFQB010000335.1:0-5054 GCA_034927385.1 Anaerolineaceae bacterium
TGCCCAAAAGCGCCGCATGGCTGCTTTGGACCGGGCGCGGCGGAAGTCGTCCAGTGCCTGGCGATACGTGTTTGGATCTTCCATGGTTTGATTTTAGTCCAAATCGCAGATCAATTTTCCCGCCATTGGACATACACGCGCGTTCAAACGGCAGACCCACCACGCGGATTTTTCGCTCTTTTCCATGCTATAATTTTTCACCAAGAGACGAGCTATTGCTGCCCTATGATCCAACCGATAACGCCTGAACCCATCGACTACCTGCTCATTGGGCATGTTACTGCTGATCTACAACCGGATAAGAGCGTTAGCCTGGGTGGAACCGCCAGCTTTTCCGGGCTAACCGCGGCACGCCTTGGGCACCGCGTTGGTCTGGTGACCAGTTGTGCTGAAGACCTGGAGCTTGCTCAGCTTGAAAGCATCCAAACATGGGTCGTTCCATCCGAAAAGTCGACCATGTTCCGCAATGAGGGGCTTGGGAACACGCGGGTGCAGCACTTGTTTTCCAGGGCGACTCGCCTCACCTCAGGGCACGTTCCCCCAGCCTGGCAGGGCTGCCGCCTGGTGCATCTCGGTCCTGTTGCAGCGGAAATTGACCCGGACATCGCGGAGATTTTCCCGAACGCCTTGTTGTGCCTGACACCGCAAGGCTGGTACAGGCAGGCAGACGCGCAAAACCTTGTGCGCCACACGGATTGGGCGGAAGAGCTGATGTTGTTGCCCAAAGCCCATGCCGTGGTCCTTTCGCTCGAAGATCTGCGCGGGGATGAACAAAAAGTACAGGAGTTGGCGAAAGTCTGCTCCTTGTTGGTTGTAACCGAAAACCGGGAAGGGGCTCGCGTTTTTTACGGCGGGGAAGTTAGAAATTTCCCGGCACCAATCGTGGAAATGGTGGAAGATACCGGAGCGGGAGATATTTTTGCGACCTGCTTCTTTCATCGTTATTATCTGACACATGACCCATGGGAAGCAGCCCGTTTTGCGGTGAGGCTGTCTGCCTGTTCAGTTACGCGCAGGCACTGGGCGAGCATCCCCAGCGAGGATGAAATTAAACAGGCAACAATTTAAAAAACTGGCATAGGTAAGGTATGGGAAGAATCTACACAGTGGTCAACCAAAAAGGCGGCGTGGGCAAAACAACCACGAGCATCAATCTTGCCGCGTATCTCGGGCAATTCGGGCAGAAGGTCCTGCTCGTTGGCCGTGACCCGCAGGCAAACGCGACAAGCTGCCTTGGAATTGACCGGCATAAAGTCGAGAGCGGCACATATGAGGTGCTGATTGGCGCGAAAAATCCGTTGGATTGCGTGCTGCATAACGAGCGTTTCAAACTCTCGTTGATGCCTTCTTCGCCGAACCTCTCCGGCGCAGAGATCGAATTGATTGAATTGTCGGACCGCGAAAGACGTTTGAGGAATACCTTGCAGTCTCTGATCAGCCGCTACGATTACATCCTGATCGATTGCCCGCCCTCCCTCGGACTGTTGACCCTGAACGGCATGATGGCTGCCCAGGACGGAGTAATTATTCCCGTGCAGAGTGAATACCTTGCTCTTGAAGGCCTCAGCCAACTGACACAAACCCTAACACGCATCCGGCAGGGGCTATTTCCGGAGCTTGCCATCAGGGGTGTCTTGCTGACGATGTTCGACGGACGCACGAATCTGAGCACGGACGTGATGAGTGAGGTCCAGAAGTTTTTTCAGGACAAGGTTTTCTCGACCTTTATTCCACGCAGCATCCGGCTGGCGGAAGCTCCGTCATTCGGAATGCCAATTTCGGTTTATGCCCCCGATTCGAGTGGCGCGAGAGCTTACCGCTCTTTTACGATCGAATTGTTGACCGCTGATGGGGTGAAATTCGACCCCGGGAAGGAGTAAGATGGCACAGCGAAGTGGACTCGGTAAAGGACTCGAGTCGTTAATTCCAACCTGGCAAAACAGCCCAACACCGACTGATTCAGCCGAACAGGTGCGACTGCTGCCTATTGAAAGCATCAGCCCAAACCCACAGCAACCGCGCAAGGTTTTTGAGGAAGAACATCTTGAAGACCTCGCGGCTTCCATTAAGCAGCACGGAATCATCCAACCATTGATCGTAATCACCGCCGAAAGTGCCGACCGTTATACGTTGATCGCCGGTGAACGCCGCCTCCGAGCCGCCAGATTAGCCGGGCTAAAGGAAGTGCCGGCGATTGTCCGAACAGCCTCCCAACAGGAACAGTTGGAATTTGCCATAATCGAAAACGTCCAACGAGAAGACCTGAACCCGATGGAGCGGGCTAAAGCCTACCAGAGCCTGGCGGACCAATTCTCCCTGACTCACGAGGAAATTGCCCATAGAATGGGGAAAAGCCGAGTAACCATCACGAATACCCTGCGCCTCCTGAACCTGCCGCTTTTGGTGCAGCAAGCCCTGTATAGCGGAGAGATCTCAGAGGGTCACGCGCGCAGCCTGTTGGCACTGCCAAACGCTCGCGCGATCGAAGCCGCGCTGGACAGCATCCTGAGCCTTGGTTTAAACGTGCGCCAAACGGAGCTGCTCGTCAGCAAACTGAGCGGCAAAGCCCAAGCCAGCCCAAAACCGCCCGCCCGATCCGCGGAAGCCGATGACCTCGAAAACCGCTTACGCCAGTTTTTCCACACCAAGGTCATGCTCTCAAAAGGCAAACGCGGCGGCACAATCTCAATCAGTTATTATTCTGACGAGGAGCTTAATGCCATCCTCGACAGGCTCGGGATCACCGACTAACAAAAATGCCGTTTGAAATCCAGGCGTGTTCAGATTTACCCTCCCCGGACCTGACGAGGTTCATGAACGGTAATAATTTGTCATTCAACAACCTTGATTGGTTCTCGCCCGAAGAACGGTTTAATCAGCCCGGCAGTTTCGCGTTTGTGGAAGACCATCAGGTTAAAGCAATTCTCGCAGCCACCCCGGAAAACCCATCAACTGCCTGGCTGCGTTTTTACCATGTTGACCGCCGCTCAGACCACGCGAAGTGTTTCGCCAACCTGATAGGGGCGGCAAAAAACACGCTTCAAAAAACGAGGGCGCGCAGACTGTTTGCTCTGGCTCCTTACAGTTGGCTGGAAAGCCTGCTGCTTGCCGAAGGTTTCAAACCTGCCGACACAATCGTCACTCTCCAACGCGATTTTCCAGTCCAAAGTACGCCAGAAAACGATGATGAGATTGTCATTCGCGAAATGACCCAGCGGGATCTGGTTGAGGTTGAGGAAATTGATGTTGCCGCGTTCGAACCAGCCTGGCAATTAAACCCGGTCAGCCTTGAAAGGACCTACCACCGCACTGCCTGGCACAGCGTCGCTTTGCTCGAACGGGAGATAGTCGGCTATCAGATGAGCACGAGCATCTTCGATACAGCCCACCTGGCACGCCTCGCCGTCCACCCGCGCTATCAGCATCGGGGTCTGGGGCGAAGGTTGGCGCAGGATATGCTGGAGACTTTTTCAGCGTTTGGGGTGACATCGTTTTCCGTCAACACCCAGTCGAGCAACGCCAGCTCGTTAGCCTTGTATCAATCCCTCCAGTATCAAAGAGAAAATCACGATATTCTTGTGATGTCTTTGGATATTTAACGAAATGATTTTCTGTCAGGCTGGACGCTTCCAGCCGTTTGTGGCAGAATCAAGCAAACAACTTCAGGAGTACATATGGGACAAACAAATACACAACGCGAGTTAATTAAAGCGCAAAAAGAACAAGAAGCCCGGAAACGAACCCGAAACCTGCTGATTGGCGGGTTGGTCCTGGTGGTTGCGGTCTTGCTGGTATACTTCCTGCCCCGCCTGCTCAACACAAGCCAGGTTCAAGGCTACGCGAACCAGGATGGACGCTCAGTCGGCGATCCGAACGCGCCGGTAACAGTGGTGGAATATTCCAATTTTGGCTGCAGCCACTGCCGAACCTTCGCGCTTGAAAAAGAGGAACAGTTCATCAAGGACTATGTGGACACCGGCAAAGTCTACTTTACGTTCAACGCTCACCAGTTTAGCGAAGATGACACCATGAAAGCAGCCGAAGCTGCTTACTGTGCCGGCGAACAGAACAAATTCTTCCAAATGCACAAAGTGCTGTTTGAGAATTCCACCTTTTCCGGCGCATTCGCGGATAGCAGCATAAGCTCTTATGCCAAACAAGTTGGTCTGGACACAGCTGCCTTCAATCTGTGTCTGCAAAACGACGAACAGTTGGCAATAATCCGGACTGATACGAATAACGCGAAAGCCCTTGGGGTTTCCGGAACACCGATGTTCTCGGTGAATGGCACGCTCGTCTATTCAAATACGCTTGATCAAACAATCGAAGCCGCGCTGGCTGCCGCCGGCAACTAAACCCTTTATACGCAAAGTAAGGTGCGTTCAAAAAACGGAACGCACCCTACGAAACTGAAAGCCGTAAACCCCCTCCTCGGAGGGGGCATCGCGAAGCGAGGGGGTGGGCCATGCAAACAGGGTGTGCCGTAGGCTAACCTGGAACCTGACTCGGAGTGGACAGGAGCCTGTTAGGTCAATAATCTCACCCCCCGATTTCATCGACCCCCTCTAAAAAGGGGGTTACTTATTTACCCCCTCCCTGGAAGTAGTGGGGTGCGTTCTTCTGTTGATCTCACCACTATACTACATTCTGCAATATTATCGGTGCGTTCAAAAAACGGAACGCACCCTACGAAACTTCATCCTTCAAAACAAATTATTGAGCCCTACAGGTCAAATCCCGTAATCGGCGAGGACGCCGTTACGATCAGAGAAAAGGGAGCGTTCAAAAACGGAAAGTACCAAACAAAACCTGATTGTGCCGCCTGTGCTCACCGTGAAACGGATGGGTAGTCTCCCGACCGAGCACACGACCTAGCCGAAGGCTTCATCCTTCAAAACAAGTAATTGAGCCCTACAGGTCAAATCCCGTAATCGGCGAGGACGCCGTTACGATCAGAGAAAAAGGTGCGTTCAAAAACGGAACGCACCCTACGAAACTTCATCCGTCAAAACAAAAAATTGAGCCCTACAGGTTAATTCCCGTAATCGGCGAGG
>JAYFQB010000301.1:0-1548 GCA_034927385.1 Anaerolineaceae bacterium
CGACAACTAAAGTTATAATGATGGAGACAGATTGTCCTGTCATGTGAGAGTTCCTCCTTTTTTGTTGGCAAACTAATTATGGATGGAACTCTCCTTTTTGTGTCCTTTTTTTTCACGATATGCAAATTTGATACTGTAACCTTGCATACCCGCCATCAACGCTTTTTTTCAATTTATGGTATCCTAAAGGATTGAAGTTTGTTTCTTTTTAATTGTTCTGGGGTAAAAGATGGATATTAAACAACTCTTTTCGACTTTCAAGCGCTGGCTCTGGCTGGTTGTCTTGGGAACCGTGATCGGCGGATCGCTCGGCTATTACCTTAGCAGCCAGCAAACCCCGATTTACCAGGCGCAAGCTCGCTTTGTGATCCTGCCTGCCGCTCAGACTTCCTATGATTACTACTCGTATCTAAACAATCTCAACTTAATCAGCACGTATACCCAGCTCTTAACTACGGAAGATTTACTTTATGAAGCCTCCAACAAACTCGGCTTCTCGGTCATGAAAGGTCAGGCTACCGCCTCGCAAGTTGAGGACTCCAAGTTTGTCATCCTAACGGTCAAAGATGCCGACCCTTATAAAGCCGCGGCGATTGCCAACGGTTTGGTGGATATTCTGATCGACCAGAACAACAAGCTGCAAACGGTTCAGTTCGAATCGGCAGAGCGCAACCTTCAGGCGCGGGTAGACCAGGCAGAAGAGCAAATCGCCACGCTTGAGAGCCAGATCACATCCCTTTCAACTGAAATTCTGCAAAAACAGATTGAGAACGTCCAGGCTCAGATGACCGACGTCCAGTCGCAAATTAACACACTCAAACTCGACATTTCCGAGATCGATCCCTTTTCCACCTCTGAGGTTGACCAAGCCCGTCTGAGCAACGACCAGGCAAAAATTGATGAGCTCAACCCGATTCTTTCTCTTTACCAGCAGATCTACACCCAACTCGTCGTACTTGGCAAGACCCCCGACTCCGGCGAGGCAAGTTCGGTCGACCTTGATCGCCTCAAAACCACGCTCCAGCTCTACCAGCAAATCTACATCAGTAGCATCAATAGTCTCGAAACCCTGCGCCTCTCAAAAGCCCAATCCACACCGACGGTCATGCAGGTTGAAACTGCCGTCAAGCCGACCAGCCCGATCTCCCCAAAGCCCGCCCAGAGCGCACTACTTGGCGCGGTTATCGGCCTGATGGCTACCGCTGGTTTCGCCTTCCTGATCGAGTTTCTCGATGACACACTCAAAACACCAGATGAAATCAAGGATGTTTTGGACTCTCCGGTGATCGGTTTTATCGGCGAACTCAAGCACGGTCAAAAACAGGACGAAGACGCGCTGGGTGTCTATGTGGCGAAAAACCCACGCTCCCCGGTCGCGGAAGCCTTCCGCTCGCTGCGTACTAATCTGGAATATTCCTCCGTGGACGATCCGGCAAGAACCATCCTGGTAACCAGCTCCGGGGAATCAGAAGGCAAGTCCACTGTCGCGGCAAACCTCGCCATCGTTGAAGCGCAAAGCGGAAAGAACGTGATCATCATCGACGCAGA
>JAYFQB010000193.1:0-7221 GCA_034927385.1 Anaerolineaceae bacterium
CAAGGTATGTGATTTTCCGTAACATCATCGTCCTCCAAAAATCGGTTCTACAGATAGACGAAAAAAACCGCTCTGCGGTTCCCTTGGGCGTTAATCAAGTCTGCCAACCGGGCGGTTGGCAGACTCTTTGCGGAAGTGTTATCGCTGATAGAGGTTCAGCGATTTGACCAAATCAGAAGATCGCGATGATGCGATAGAACGCCAGCCCGATATACTCCCAGAGTACGGCGGTCGATTGATTGAAAGCCTCGCTGGTTGGCATCAATTGGGTAATGATGCTGCGCCAGTCCCAGGAGGTCAGATGGTTCCAGTCATTCAAGCTGACATGATAGTCCGTTGGCGCGGCAGTCACTTTGATGCCGAGCTGGTTGAACAAAAAGTAAGCCCGGTCCATCTGCATGGCGGATGTAACCAGCAGGATGTGTTTTACATTTTGTAAGGCAAGAATTGGCGTCGTAAGCTCAACATCCATGCGCATATTCTCGGCTTGCCCCTGAACCTGGATCGCTTCAGCAGGCACACCCAGCTCAAGCAGAAGTATCTGAGCGGCGGATGCCTGGTTTTCATCCCCGCTGATCACAATCAGCGGCGCGGCTTTCTGCTGGAAGAGCGTCGCGGCATAGATAATGCGGTCCGCCTGGTCCTGCACTTCCACGCGTTGGCGGGGACTGTCCGCGGGCAGAGTGCCCTGAACGAGCACAACGATGGCATCCGCTGTGGTTCCAGCGGCGGGCGGCATATGGCGCCATTCCATTGAGCGGGCGAAAAAGGTCGAGAAAATTGGATTACCAAAGACACCCACAACCACAAGACAGATCAACACAAACCAAATCGCTGTTTTGGGGTGTTTTTTAATCAGGAAAAGGGTGAGGAAAAGCAGCAGGGCAACAAACCCAAGGGGCATAAAAAACTGTTTGAAAAAGCCGATGATCATCCCTGACATAATAAACTCCTTTATGAACCTACCCGATATGTTGCAAGAACCGCGCCAGATTAAAAGGAATTGTTAAAGCGATTTCGGTTTTCGTAGTCGTAGGTCAGGTTGCGCAGTTCAACCTGACAACGAAATCCCAGGTTTTATGAGGGGATTGTTTACCAACATTCAATACTACACATGGGAGCCGTAGCTTCGTAGTGTACGTTCCGTTTTTGAACGCACCGATAATATTGCGGAATGCAGTTTAGTGGTGCGGTCAACAGAAGACCGCACCCTACGACTAAACTGGCGGTATATCCTGTGGTTAAGTCGTAGGTCAGGTTGCGCAGTTCAACCTGACAACGAAATCCCAGGTTTTATGAGGGGATTGTTTACCAACATTCAATACTACACATGGGAGCCGTAGCTTCGTAGGGTGCCTTTCCGTTTTTGAACGCACCCTATTCAGTCAACCCCCGAAAAAAACCGTTAATCTTCAACCCAGTTCAGCGTGCGGGTGATGGCTTTTTTCCAGCCTGCTGTGAGCTTCTCACGAGTCGCGGCATCCATCAGGGGCTGCCAGTGTTGGTCAACCTGCCAGTTTTCCCGCAGATCGTCAACCTGTTTCCAGCACCCAACCGCCAACCCCGCGGCATATGCCGCCCCAAGCGCGGTCGTTTCCGCAACCTTCGGGCGGATCACCGGCACTCCCAGGATATCACTCTGGAATTGCATCAACGTCTGGTTGTGCACCATCCCGCCGTCCACCTTCAACGCGGTCAACGGCACGCCTGAATCCTTGTTCATAGCCTCGAGTACTTCCGCGGACTGGTATGCCGTCGCTTCCAGCACAGCCCGCGCGATATGACCGGAGTTGATGTAGCGGGTCAACCCAACGATCGCCCCGCGGGCATCGCTGCGCCAATAGGGGGCAAACAAGCCTGAAAAAGCCGGCACAAAATAGATCCCGCCGCTGTCTTCCACTGTTTTCGCCAAAGTTTCGATTTCTGCGGATGACCCGATTATTTTCAAATTGTCACGCAGCCACTGCACAAGCGCTCCGGTGATCGCGATGGATCCCTCAAGAGCATAATTGGCAGGCTGATCCCCAATTTTGTACGCAAGCGTCGTCAGCAGCCCGTTTTTGGACTGGATCGGCTGGGTGCCGGTGTTCATCAGCAAAAAACAACCAGTGCCGTAGGTATTTTTGGCTTCACCGGCGGTGTAACAGGTTTGACCAAACAGAGCCGCCTGCTGGTCCCCCAGGTCGCCAGCCACCGGGATGCCTTCCAGCCCGTCCCAGGTGATTTCGCCATAAACCTCGCTCGATGACCGGATTTCAGGCAAAATCGAACGCGGCACGCCGATGATTCTGATCATATCGTCATCCCAATCGAGCGTGTGCAGGTTCATCAGGAAAGTACGGGAAGCGTTACTGACATCCGTCACATGCTTTCCGCCAAAAGGACCCCCCGTTAGGTTCCAGATCAGCCAGGTATCCACCGTGCCAAAGCAAAGGTCGCCCCTTTCGGCCTTCTCGCGTGCTCCGGGAGTGTTGTCCAACAGCCAACGAATCTTCGAACCCGAAAAATAGGGGTTGGTCGGCAGCCCGACAATCTCGCGGAAGCGGTCCTGCCCGCCGTCAGCAGCCAACTGATTCATGAAACCAGCAGTACGCGTATCCTGCCAGACAATCGCGTTGCCAATTGGGCGCCCTGTGGCGCGTTCCCAAACGATCGTCGTCTCACGCTGGTTGGTGATACCGCAGGCAGCGATTTCCGAAAGGGAGATGTCGGTCTTGTTGAGCGCACCACGAATGACATAAAGCACCGAATTCAAGATCTCAAGCGCGTCATGCTCCACCCATCCCGGCTTGGGATAGATCTGCGTGTGCTCTTTCTGATCCGCCGCAACAATCGAACCGTTTTGGTCAAAGATAATACAGCGTGAACTCGTCGTCCCCTGGTCAATCGCGATTACATATGGCTGCATCACATTCTCCTTTTCGATGGTTTGGTTGCACAGAACACATTGACCCTGCTCAGATGATTATAGTGGCATATTGACTTGCCGGGCTTAAGCTCCCTTAAAAAACAATCACATTTTTTCATTTTCGAGTACGATATAGCTTGCGGAAAGATTTTTCGCTTTTACATTGCCGAGGGAATATTATGAACAACAACAAATATGATTACGTGATCATCGGCGCGGGGGTGGTGGGCAGTATGATTGCCCGCTGGCTTTCCCGCTACCAGGCGGATATCCTGCTTATCGATCGGGATGCCGACATCGGCATGGGTGCCTCCGCGGCGAATTCCGCAATTGTCCACCCCGGCTACGACCCCGAACCGGGCTCACTTAAGGCACTGACCAACGTGCGTGCGAACCCCATGTGGGACCAACTTTCCGCCGAACTCAACTTTGCTTTTGCCCGTCCCGGCGATTTTGTGGTGGCAGTCGGAGAACATGAACTGCCCGTTCTCGACAACCTTTACAATCAAGGCATCAAAAACGGCGTTCCCGGCATGAAAATCATCTCCGCCGCAGAAATGCGCGATAAAGAACCCCTGATAAACCCGGAAGTCAGCCGTGCCCTATGGGCAAGCACCGGCGGCATGTGCGACCCGTTCCAGGTTACCGTGGCTGCGGCTGAAAACGCGGTCATGAACGGTGTTGAGGTGCTCCTCGAAACGGAATTCCAGGACTTCCTCCTCCAGGGCAGCCGTGTGATCGGCATCCGCACCAATCGGGGTGATATTCATGCACGTTGGGTCATCAACGCCGCGGGCATCTATTCGGATGAGGTCATGCACAAAGCCGGCGTCCGTCCGGAGTTTGAGATCAAGCCGCGCAAAGGCGAATATTTCGTTTTGGACAGCGCTGAAATCCGCACGAAAAACATCTATTTCCCTGTTCCAACCGAAAAGGGTAAGGGCATTCTGGTTACCAACACCGTTCACGGCAACACGATTGTCGGTCCGAACGCGAATGTGATCGACGACAAAGAAGATACCTCCTCAACCAAAGCCGGTCTGGATGAAATCGGCGAAGGTGCAAGGAAACTGATCCCCTCGATCAATCTTCGCTCGGTTATTGGCACTTTCGTGGGGCTGCGCCCCATGGGCAACGCGCGATCAGTAAATCCAGCGATCGATTACCATCACGACTTTGTGATCGAAATCCCACGGCAGGTGCAGGGGCTGGTGAACCTGGGCGGGATCGAATCGCCCGGTTTGACCGCCGCCCCGGCGATTGCCGGGATGGTTGTGGAGCTTCTAAAAGATGCTGGCGAGAACCTCGTCGAAAAGAAGAGTTGGAACCCCATCCGCCCTGCCAGACCGCGCTTCAGAAACATGAGCCACGCCCAGCGCGAAGCGCTTTGCGAGCTTGACCCTGCTTATGGACGGGTGATCTGCCGCTGCGAGAACGTGACCGAAGGCGAGATCCTGCGCGAAATCTACGCCCCAATCCCCGCCGCCACCTACGACGCAATCAAGCGCCGCACCTGGCTGGGCACAGGGCGCTGTCAGGGCGGTTTCGATATGACCCGCGTGGTGGCAATCCTCTCACGTGAGCTCGGGATTCCTCAGTTGCAGGTGACTAAACGCGGAACTGGATCCGAATTCCTCGTCCGCCAGACCAAAGACCTCGAGGTGCAGGATGCTGAATAAAGAAATATTCGATGTAGTTGTGATTGGCGCGGGTCCTGGCGGGCTTGCAGCCGCGATCGAGGCAAAAAAAGCTGGCGCGGGTGATGTGCTTGTTATCGAACGCGATGTGGAACTTGGCGGCATTTTACTCCAGTGCATCCACAACGGTTTTGGGCTGCAGACTTTCAAGGAAGACCTGCCCGGTCCCGAATATGCCCAGCGCTTTATTAATGAAGCCCGCGCGATTGGCGTGGAATTCCTGCTGGACACGATGGTGATGGACGTCACCCCGCAGCGCCGGCTGTACCTTTCCAGCCGGGAACACGGTTACTTCACGCTTGACGCGCGCGCGATCGTGCTGGCAATGGGCTGCCGCGAACGCACCCGCGCCCAGATCCGCATCCCCGGCATGCGTCCAAACGGCGTCTTTACGGCTGGCACTGCCCAACGCTGGGTGAACGTGGAAGGCTACATGCCCGGCAAAAATTTCGTGATCCTTGGTTCTGGCGATATCGGCATGATCATGGCACGCCGCCTGACCTTTGAGGGGGCAAAAGTCTCCCGAGTGCTTGAAATCCAATCCTACCTAAGCGGTCTCAGCCGCAACTATGTGCAGTGCCTGCAGGACTGGGGCATCCCCCTGCAATTGCAGCACACCATCAAGCGGATCATCGGGAAGGACCGCGTGGAAGCGATCGAAACCGTAGCCGTAGACGACCACTGGAACTTTGTTCCGGGTTCTGAGGAGGTCATCCCCTGCGACACACTCCTGCTCTCGGTCGGTTTAATCCCCGAAAATGAACTTTCCAAGAAGGCGGGCGTCCTGCTCGACCCAATCACCGGCGGACCGTATGTTGATGAACGCTTTCAGACCAGCGTGCCAGGCATTTTCGCAGCCGGCAACGTTGTGCATGTTTACGATCTGGTGGATTATGTCTCAATCGCGGGTGACACCGCCGGTATGCATGCCGCCCGATACGCGATGAACGAAACCCAACCCGAAACGGAGTACGTTTCGCTCAAAGCCGGGAAAAATGTTCGTTATGTTGTACCCCACAAGCTCGACCGGAAAGCGCTCGAAAACGGCGATGTCCAGCTTCAATTGCGGGTAACCCGACCGATCGAAGAGGATGTCTGGCTGGAAGTCAGCAGCGAATCCAATAGCATCGTGCGCCGCTCAGAACGCTATGCCCGCCCAGGTGAGATGGTGACAATCATGCTCAAACCAACCATGGCGGAGGCGGTTCGCGCCGCCGCCAGCCTGACAGTGGATGTTTACCCCAAGGCGGAGGCATAAAATGGAAGAAAAAAACTTTATCTGCACAGCCTGCCCGATGGGTTGCAAATTAATCGTCCGTATGGAAGGCGGCGAAGTGATCAAAGTGGCGGGCAACCGCTGCCGGCGCGGCGATACCTACGGCCGTCAGGAAGCAGTCGCCCCCCAACGCATGGTCGCCAGCACAGTGCGCGTTTCTGGCGGTCTCCATCCGCTTCTGCCGGTCTACACCAAAGGCAGCATCCCAAAACGGCGCATTGCTGACGTTTTGGCTGCCATCCGCGCGGTCGAAATCAGCGCGCCTGTTAAGGCAGCCCAAATCATAATCCCCAACGTCATTGGCACTGGGGTGGACGTTATCGCCAGCCGGGATATGCCCGAAAAGTAGAAGGACCTGAAAAAAACCAAACAAAGAAACAGCCCGTCCCGCTGAACCCAAAAAAGGTGCCAGGGACGGGTTTTTTTAATCAAACTTACCAGTAATTGTGAAGAAATCAGGCTTTCCCGGCAGCCAACTCTTCCGCCATCTTTACGCCGCCGCTTGTGCCAATGCGCGTCGCGCCGGCTGCAATCATCGCCTGGGCGTCCGCCAGGCTGCGGATGCCGCCGGAGGCTTTTACACCCATTTCGGGACCCACGACGCTGCGCATCAGTCGGATATCTTCAACCGTCGCCCCGCCGCTTGAAAAACCGGTTGAGGTCTTCACAAAATCCGCCCCAGCTTCCTTAGCCAGCAGGCAGGCGGTAACTTTTTCTTCATCCGTCAACAGACAGGTCTCCAAAATGACCTTCACAATCGCTCCCAGCTTATGGGCTACCCGCACCACTTCGCGGATGTCGTTCGCGACGGCTGCCAGGTTGCGTGATTTCAGCTCACCCACGTTCATCACCATGTCAATCTCTGCCGCGCCGTCTTTAATCGAGCGCCTGGTCTCATAGACTTTGGCATTGGTGGACATTGCCCCTAAAGGGAAACCTATCGCGGCGCCGACTTTGACATCCGAACCAGCCAGGGCGGCTTTGCAGTATGCAACCCAGTAACTGTTAACGCAGACCGCGCCAAAGTGATATTCCAGGGCTTGCTCACAAAGGATCGCGACTTGCTCAGTGGTGGCATCTGCCTTAAGCAGAGTATGGTCGATGATGCTCACCAGGGGAATCGCCTGGTCAACAGTGCTTGGGTCCATGCAGGCTTCAACCTTCTGCACACGACCCTTCTTGTCGAAATAGGTTGTCATGGATTGACCATGGGATGTGAGTGTTTTCTGGAAAGCGTAAATGGGTTGGAAATCGTTGGTGCTCATAACACACTCCTTGCAAATTTCCGGCTCCCCACCCCCCGGTTTGATTAATTTTACCCTAAACACGATCCAAACCAT
>JAYFQB010000275.1:0-1756 GCA_034927385.1 Anaerolineaceae bacterium
GCCGTTATTTTCGACGTAGCACAAAGGGAATTCACTACTCCTGAAGAGTTCATCTCCGAGGAGGAGAGTCTCCTTTCAGTTGCCTCCGGTCCGTTCACACACAACCCGCGTATCCCTCCCTTTCAAAAGGCTCTGGCTTCAATAGCCGTATATCACGACATTCACACCGACAAGAACGCCCCTTTGCGTCGCCCCATCGTCTCTCGCATGGAAAATCGAGTCGATGCGGACGGACAAAACCTTGTCTCGGTGCTGCACACTCTGTACACAAACGACCGCGAGTTTAAAAGAGATATCCACATCGCAATGCAGAGCGCCTTCGGAGATGACTTCGAGGAACTGGTCTTCCCGCCGGCCTCTGATCAGAGAGTGCAGATGCGTATTCGCTGGAAGTCTTTGCAGCGAGAACAGTCTACAGCAGAGATGTCCGATGGAACACTTCATTTTCTCTTTCTGCTGGCTGTCCTCGCAAACCCCTCTCCACCACCCGTGATCGCAATCGACGAGCCGGAGACAGGTCTTCATCCGTCAATGCTGCCCATTGTCGCGGAATACGCCGTCGATGCCGCATCCCGCTCTCAGATCATCCTGACCACACACTCGACGCAATTGCTGGATGCGTTCACGGAGACAAGGCCCGTCACGACAGTATCGTCATGGGAGAACGGCGAAACGGTATTGCGGACACTCGACGGTGGGGAACTCGACTACTGGCTGAATGAATACTCTCTAGGGTCCCTTTTCAAATCCGGCGAACTGGAGCAGATGTCATGAAATTTACACTGTTTGTCGAATCCGGGGAAAGCCATTACGCATGGCACTCGCTGAAATACATTTTGTTGACTCAAAGCTGCTATTATGCAAGACCTGACCCCGGTTTGGCCGGTTTGAAAGGAGCTCTGTCATGACTCAATTTGCCCAGCGCATGAAGACCATGGAGAAATCTGCGTCCGTCATTCGGGGACTGTTCGGTACCATGAACGATCCCGACATCATTTCCTTTGGCGGAGGAGCCCCCGCGAAGGAGGCCCTTCCCATAGAAACAATCCGTGAGATCGCCCAGGATGTCCTCAGAAGAGAGACCCGGGGGGTGGAGGCCCTCCAGTACGGAAGCGTCCTCGGACTGCCCGACCTTCGGGAGGTTGTGGTCAGCGAGCTTCTGGCCCCCAAGGGAGTTCAGGCCCATATGGACAATATTCTCATCACGAACGGCGGCCTCGAGGGGATGAACCTTCTCTGCCAGTTGTTCATCGATCCCGGGGACGTCATCCTTGTGGAATCGCCTACCTTCGTCCAAGCCGTGGAGGTCTTCGAGATGTTCCAGGCGAAGTGCGTCGGCGTTGCCATGGATGACGATGGCATGATCCCTGAAGACCTCGAGGAAAAAATAAAAAAATACTCCCCTAAGATGGTCTATGTTATCCCCACTTTCCAGAACCCCACGGGACGGACTCTCTCCCTCGAAAGGCGGAAAAAAGTCGCCGAACTGGGCAGCTGGTATGACGTCATCATCCTCGAAGACGACCCCTACCGGGATATCCGCTACAGCGGCAGCGACCTCCTCCCCATTAAGGCCTTCGACACCACCGGCCACACCATCCTCGCCAACAGCTTCTCAAAGATCTTCTCTCCGGGAAGCAGGCTCGGCTATGTCCTCGCCACAGACAAGATCATGGCGAAGCTTTTCGACGCGAAGACGGCCACCAATTCCCACACCTCCATGCTGCCTCAGGTGCTCTGCGCCGAGTTCTTCAAG
>JAYFQB010000222.1:0-6163 GCA_034927385.1 Anaerolineaceae bacterium
CTGACAGGACTGGCGCAATTGAAAGCATAACGTTCCCCGAAGTGCAGGATCTGATGCTTTCGGAAGAGCCGGTTGTTTATACACTCGACATCCTCGATGCAGTCAGTGGAAACTCCGTTCTAACCTCTCTGCCAACCAGCACAGCGGCGCAAGGCAATCAACTCAGCAGCCTGGTTTTTTCCTTTGATCAGATCGTCCAGTTGGAAAAAGGCAAGACGTATATTCTCTCTCTGGGGTTCACAACCGAGAATTGCCAGCCTTATCTCAGCGGAGTGCCGATTATCACGTATGGCAATGAAAGCGGTACGCTAAACAAGCAATATCTGCCCAGGATCAGCCAACAGATAACCAGCGGGAATCCATTCACCATGCGGCTCCTCATGACCAAACCCGGCGAGCTGACTCAGGTGGTCATCCCGCAAATGGTGGATGTATCGCAAAATCCTGGCGCAAAGACACTGCGCGTGACGCTTAGCACCACAGGCGAGGAACAACAACAGACCGTGAGCGCAGAGCTGAGCGGAACCTTCCTGGATCTTGGGACAGGGCTTGGCAGCGAAGCGGTGTTTGACCTGCCTGAGAGCCTTACTCTCAGCCGTATGCAGGATATAGAGCTGACCCTCGAGTTTGTGTCAGGCTCGGGGCAGATTGCAGTCAATACCGTCGGTGTGATCCACGAAAGCGCATGGGATGACGGTTTACCGCTGATGATGAACGGCTACATTCCCTATGACACTACCACTGGCATTTTTAGAGGTGACCTGAACCTGGACATGTACGCGGCGGATGACGAAGCAAAGCGCGACCGTTACTTCCAGATGCTCAGCCAGGGCGAATACATCTTTATGAGCTCCAACCGCCAATGGGGCACCATCCCACGTGTGCCGGAAAGGTATCCACTGAGCACGGAGTATTACCGCGCGTTGGTTGGCTGCCCCGACGATATGGAAACCGTGACCTGTTACAACCTGGCGGAACCGGGCATGTTTGAGGGGCAGCTCGGCTTTGAACTGGTGGAAGTTTTCACCTCCTACCCGACTCTGGGGAGTTGGGAGTTTAACGATCAATTCGCGGAAGAGGCTTTTTCGGTCTATGACCATCCAAAGGTGATGATCTTCCGCAAAACGGAAGATTTTGACTCGGAAAAACTGGCTGATTTCCTCGATTCTGTTGATATCAGCCAGGCTGTTTCGCTGACTCCGAGGCAGGCATCGCAGTACAAATCCGGGAAACCGACGCTGATGCTTTCCAATAACGATCGCGAAATTCAACAAGTAAATGGCACTTGGTCGGAATTGTTCGACAGAAATGACATCCTTAACCAAAATCCAGCGTTGGCAGTGCTGGCTTTTTACGGGTTTTCCTTGCTGCTTGGTTTGTTGGTTTTCCCCTTGCTGCGGTTAGCCTTGCCTGGTCTTAGAGATAAAGGGTATGGCTTTTCGAAGATTATCGGCTTCCTGTTGTTTGCCTTCATTGCCTTTGTTTGGGGGTCAGCAGGCTTCCCGATACGTCGCGGGTGGCTGGCAGTAATCGTGATGTTGATTGGTCTGGCAGGGCTGCTGACTGCCTGGCTGACAAGGCATGGTCTGATGAAAGACCTGAAGCGAATTTGGAGACAGATGCTCGTGGAGGAGATCATCACGATTGTGATGTTTGGATTCTTCCTCTTTATCCGCTGGCTAAACCCAGACCTTTGGCATCCCTGGCGCGGCGGTGAAAAGCCGATGGACTTCTCGTACCTGAACGCGGTCATTAAGAGCACGATCTTTCCAGCTTATGACCCTTGGTATGCAGGCGGCTATATCAATTATTACTATTACGGACAGGTGTTGGTGGGTTTGCCAATCAAGCTGATTGGAGTTATGCCGGCAATGGCTTATAACATCCTGCTGGCATTGTGGTACGGGATGCTTTCGGTCGGGGTTTTCAGCCTGGCTTGGAATATTGCCAAATCCATTTTCAGCAGAGAAACCGCTGAAGAAAAAATCAAGCTCTTTGACCTCGCCTTTTGGGCGGGGTTGGCAGCCATGCTGCTGCTTGGTTTCCTCGGCAACCTGGGTGAGGTGAAGCTGCTTTCAGACGCAATCAAGACGCTCGGTTCGGGGGGTCAGGCTATCGCGGATGGGACCCTCGCGCAGCGGTTGCAGTGGCTTGTGGGGGGGATTGGCAAGCTTTTCCGTGGTGAGGTGCTGCCGATTAGCGCAGGGAGCTGGTATTGGAACCCAAGCAGGACCATTCCTGGGGAATCGATCACTGAATTCCCATTTTTCACCTTCCTCTACGCCGATTTTCACGCGCATTTGATTGCGATGCCGGTGGTGATCGCGGCGATGGGTTGGGGGCTTTCAGTGTTGATGTCGAGGGGGCAATGGCATCAAAAAACAAAGCAGAATTTAGTTGGCGCCATCCTGGGCTTTTTGTTGGGTGGGTTGATTATCGGAGCGTTAAAACCAATCAACACCTGGGACTTCTACACCTTCATGGTGCTCAATTTGGTCGTGTTGGCATACGTCGGCTGGCGTTATGTGCCGGCGGTACGCAACCGTTGGCTGCCGCCAAAGATGACGAAACTCGTCCAGATCGCTATCAGCGTGATTGCGCTTTACCTAATTTCGAGCCTCCTTTACAAGCCCTTTAATCAATGGTTCTACCCTGGTTATGGGCAAATTGGAATTTGGGATGGGGACCGCACTCCGCTGAATTCTTACTTCACACACTGGGGATTGCTGCTCTTCCTGATTTCGGTATGGTTCGCGTGGGAAAGCTATCAATGGATGGCGGTTACAAAAATCGCGAGTTTGCGGCGTTGGGAAGCAGCAAAAAGCTGGATTATCGCCGGTTTGGTGCTGGCTGGGGTTATTCTGGCTGGACTTTTGTTAATGAAGGTGGAGATTGCTATCATCGCGTTACCCCTTTGCGTTTGGGCGTTGGCGCTGCTGATTTCCCCCGGGCAACCGGATGGAAAGAAACTGCTGTTCTTCATGGCAGGGACCGGACTTCTGTTGACTATCGTGGTGGAGCTGGTGCACCTCGTTGGCGATATTGGCAGGATGAACGTGGTCTTTAAGCTCTACCTTCAAGCCTGGATGTTCCTCGCGGTGGTAGCTGGGATCGGATTGACAATCCTCTGGCACGACCAGAATAAGTGGCGCGGCAGAAGCCAGATTCTGTTCCAGGTGCCGCTTATTCTGCTTTTGACCGGCGCGTTGATGTTCCCGATCTTTGCCACGCGCGACAAGGTTACGGACCGGATGGACCCGAACGCGCCCCACACGCTGGATGGCATGAAATATATGGAAACCTCTACATACCAGGTGAATGGCGTGGACATGGATCTGGGGCAAGACTACCGGGCAATCCAATGGATGCAGGATAACGTTGAAGGATCGCCAGTGATTTTAGAAGCTCAGGCTTACGAGTATTACTGGGGCAATCGTTTCACCATCTACACTGGTCTGCCGGGCGTGGTCGGCTGGAACTACCACCAACGCCAACAAAGGGCAATCGCTGGCTCGGACAAGGTCCAGGCGCGGGTGGATGAGGTGAACGCCTTTTACCTCAGCCTGGATGAGTCTTTTATCAAAGATTACCTTGAAAAATACCACGTCAGCTACATTGTTGTCGGGCAACAGGAGAAAGCTTTTTATCCCGAGGAGGCTCTCTCAAAGTTCCCTGCGTATAATGGAATTCTTTGGGATGAAGTTTACCGTGAAGACGATACCGTGATTTATCAGGTCAGGTGATTATGAGCGGAGTATTAAGTTGGTATTTATTTAGTCTGCTGCTGGCGGCGATCAACCTTCCGCTGGCTTACGCAGGCTTAAAAAAACTACCTTCGCGGGGAATTTTCCTTCTGAGACCGCTTGGGTTACTCCTGTGGGGAACGATTTTCTGGTGGTTAACCTCCATTCAACTGCTGCGCAACGACCTGGTTTCGCAGGTCACTGCGTTGATGATTTTGGTTGCGGTAAACCTGTTCGTGTTCTCCAAAATACAACGTGGTGAGTTTTTCTTTTGGATTAAAGAAAATAAAAAATTGCTGATAAGGGCTGAAATAATCTTTTTAGCCGCCTTTATTCTCATGGCGATCGTCAGAGCGGCAAATCCGGAAATCATTAACACCGAAAAGTATATGGAAATGGCGTTCATCAACGCAATATTAAAATCGCCCGGGCTTCCACCGCTCGACCCCTGGCTTTCTGGATACAGCATTTCTTACTACTATTTTGGCTACCTGTTATCCGCGATGCTTATCCGTATCACGGGTGTCAGTTCATCCGTTGGCTACAACCTGGTTGCGGCGTTTTGGTTTGGGCTGACTGCCGCGGGGGCCTACGGCATCCTTTGGGATCTGTTGGGTTCACGCCAAGCCAGCAAAAATAACAGCCGGGGTTCCGGCTTCGCGCAAAAAAACCAGGCTGTTCTGGCATTGCTGGCTCCGGTGATGATGCTGGCAATGGGCAACTGGTTCAGCGGGCTGGACATGATCCACGCGAGGGGCATCCTGCCGGAAAGTGTATGGATGAACCTGGATATTCCTGAGCTGACCCGCGAGGCAACCGTGATGACCATCACACCTCGTCGAGGCGGATGGTCATGGTGGCAGGCAAGCCGTGTGGTTCAGGACCGGACGCTGGATGGCAGGTCTGTGGAGGTCATCGACGAATTTCCGGCTTTCACGTATTTGTTGGCAGATATCCACCCGCATATGCTTTCGATGCCTTTGGTTCTGTTAGCAATCGCGCAAGCTCTGAATGCCTTTTTGGGAGGATGGGAAGGAAGAATAAGAATCTGGCGCCATATTCTTCCGGTTTCGGGGCTGACAATTGCGCTTGGGGTGCTAACTCTGGGGGGAATCGCATTTATGAACACCTGGGATTTCCCCTTTTACCTGTTGTTGATGGGCGCGGCTTTCATGCTTTATCGCGGAAGGACTGCCGGTTGGTCACAAAAACGGTTTTGGGAATTGGTTATCTTTGGCGCGGTGGGCGGTGTTCTGAGCATTGCCGCCTATTTGCCTTTTTATCTGAGCTTCTCCTCCCAGGCGGGTGGGGTAATCCCGAGCCTGGCGTTCTTTACCAAAGGGAAATACTTCTGGATCATGTTTGGTCCGCTGCTGCTGCCGATCTTTGGCTTCCTTATGAGCAAAGCCAAACGGTTCTCAAAAACGTCGTGGAAAAAAGGGCTTTGGCTTGCGGTCGCAGTTTTGGGCGTATTATTTGCTTTCGGTTGGGCTTTGGGGCTGCTTGGCACGAGGCTCGGCGCAACCAGCTCTCTGCTGCTTGGATTGCAAGGCGCGGCATCTTCGAACGAACTTCTGGTCCAAAGCCTGCTAAACCGTCTGAAAGCGCCGGGCACCTGGCTGACGTTATTCGCGTTGATCTGGGTTTCGCTCGGCCTGGTGTTTGAAGCGGTTGGAAAACCCAAGGCTGAAAAGCAGGAGAGTGAAGAGCAGGAAAAGAAGCCGCTCACCCCTGATCCATTCCTGTTCGTGGTGATGATGGTTTTGCTTGGGGCAATTCTGACTCTTATTCCTGAGTTTATCTACTTACGCGACCAATTCGGATGGCGCATGAACACCATCTTTAAGTTTTACTACCAGGCGTGGATTCTCTGGTCATTGGCTGGTGGGTATGGGCTGGTGATGCTGTTTGAACATCGGGCGGATTCCAGGATTGACGAAAAGTTATGGTTGTATGGTTTGATCACCTCATGTCTGGCAGTTTGCACAGTAATGGTGAGCAGCTTTGGCAGACAGTCGCTAGGCAAATTTGGAGGATCCTGGCAGGATTATGTGATGCTTCTGCCTGTTGTGATTGCGCTCGCATGGCTGATTGCATACGCACGCCAAAAGGAATGGAAACAAGTGGTCGGCGTCGTAGCTGTTTTTGGGGTGTTGGTTGGCATGGCGTTTCCGCTGATTGAGGGTTGGAACAAAACCAATGGATTCAATCCAACCAGAGGATTCTCCTTGGATGGGAAGCGGGATTTCCGCCTTTCAATGCCGGATGAAATGAAAGCCGCCGAGTGGCTGGCGGACGCGCCTTTGGGCGTGATGACGGAAGCCATATCCGACACTGGTGGGAGCTATACCACCTACAACAGCATTGCCACGTTTTCGGGGATGCCCACTGTTTTGGGTTGGGTGGGGCACGAGTCCCAA
>JAYFQB010000181.1:0-2328 GCA_034927385.1 Anaerolineaceae bacterium
CCAGCATCCCTGGCGGCGTGACCGGGCTTGAAACTGGATTAAAAGCCGTCGATAAAGCCCTCGATGGCTTGCAGAGGTCCGATCTGATCATCGTTGCCGGTCGCCCGGGTATGGGCAAGACCGGCTTCATGATCGGCATCGCCAAGCATGTCGGTTTGGCGCTTAAGCGCAATGTTGCCTTTTTTACGCTTGAAATGTCCGCCGAGCAGCTCATTCAGCGTATGGTCGCCCAGGAAACCAACATCGACTCACAGAAGCTTCGTTCTGCTAAGCTGAGTGATTCCGAAGCCCAGGAAGTGGTCCACGCGCTTGGTGTTCTCTCCGAATCGCGTATTTTCGTGGACGACACCCCCGCCATCACCCCGCTTCAGATGCGCACAAAGTGCCGCCGGATGCAGATGGAGCTTGGTCTGGACCTGGTGATTGTTGACTACCTCCAGCTAATGTCCGGCGACACACGTACCGATAACCGCGTGCAGGAAGTCTCGTACATTTCACGCTACCTGAAAGTTTTGGCGCGCGACCTGAACGTGCCTGTGCTCGCCGCGGCGCAGCTTTCCCGCGCGGTGGAACAACGCCAGGATAAAACCCCTGTGCTTTCCGATCTGCGTGAATCCGGTTCTTTGGAACAGGATGCCGATATCGTGCTTTTCATCAATCGCCCGGAACAGATGAAGGAAGAGAGTCCTCTCCACAATCTCGCAAAATTGATCGTCGCCAAACACCGCAACGGCCCAACCAACAGCGGCATCGACCTGGTTTTCATTGAAAAGCTCGCGATGTTCCGCGATAAAGCATATGAAAGTTAGTCAAAGCTTCGGGGTGATTCTTGAGTAATCAACTTTCAGGGAATTATTTGAGCGTCAAACTGCCAGCCAACCTCGTTAATCGCTGTGTTGGGCTCGGGGGGAACGCAATTCTGCTGCTGCTGGGCTATTTTGAACTGCTCAGCCGACAGGAAGTTCCCACGGATGTTGTGGAGCTCTTCATTTTGCTCGATCATATGCCCGCCATTGAAGATGACCGTTGGCAAAAAGCCCTGGCTGAGCTGCTCGAAGAGGAACTTCTGCTCGCATACCCCCAAACCCAGGAAGATCCAAACAGACCAGTCCTGCTCTTCCCCGCGACTCCCGAAGGCTACCAGCGTTTTGAAGCGCTTCAGGCGGGAAGCCTCTCACTGGCTGAAATCCAGGCGGCAAACCCCCTGCCAGACCCGGAAAAGCCCAATATTTTTACCCTCTACGAACAAAACATCGGACCGCTGACGCCGATGGTCGCCGAGATCCTGAAAGCTGACGCGCAGACCTACCCCGAAAACTGGCTGCGCGAAGCCATGCTTCAGGCGGTCAGCCGCAACATAAGGAATTGGAAGTATGTCCAGGCTATTCTTAAATCCTGGCAAGAAAAAGGACGGGACGAGAACCATGGAACCACTCAAAGCTCGCTTGAAAGATTTCGAGAACTTTATCGCCAACAGAAACAGCAAAGCAGCCGAAAACCCTGAACCAGCCCCTGCCCGCCGTCCTGGGATCGATATTGGCGATCCTAATTGCCCGGTTTGCGGCGGAATCGGTTTTGTGGGGCGGGATGTTCCAATCGACGACCCCGACTTTGGAAAGATGGA
Organism: Anaerolineaceae bacterium; assembly: GCA_034927385.1. GTDB lineage: Bacteria > Chloroflexota > Anaerolineae > Anaerolineales > Anaerolineaceae > Mesolinea. Next base: position 1,625 of record JAYFQB010000181.1, read on the forward strand.
AATCTGCGCCTGCAGGTTGGCTGAGGTCACAGCCTCCCAACGCGACATGCTTTTCTCGCTCAGCAACCTCGACGCCCTCAGTGGGCTAACCTTCGATAGCTTCAAGCCCCGCGGGCGGGTTGGATTGGGTTCCTTCCAGGCAGATTCGCTGGAGCAGGCATTCAACTCTGCCCAGAATTTCGCCGGCTCTCTAACTGGCTGGCTGCTCCTGACCGGCACCTACGGTTCAGGCAAAACGCACCTCGCCGCCGCAATCGCCAACCAGGCAGTCGGCATGGGCATCAGCACCCTCTTTCTGACCGTCCCAGACTTGCTCGACTGGCTGCGTTTCTCATACAGCAACACCTCAGACACGAGTTTCGAAGACCGCATCGAGCAAACCCGCGCCATCCCACTCCTGATCATGGATGACTTTGGCACGCAAAACACCACCCCTTGGGCACAGGAAAAACTTTTCCAGATCATCAACCACCGCTACATTAACAGGCTGCCCACGGTAATCACAAGCAATCAAGCCTTAAACGATTTTGAACCGCCCATCCGTTCGCGCCTGCAGGACCCCGACCTGGTCACCCACGTGGAGATCCTGGCGCCGGATTTCCGCAACCCCGCCGACGATATCGGTCATCCGGAATTATCGAGCCTCAATCTTCATTCCAAGCAAACCTTTGGCTCCTTCAGCTTTCGCAAAAACGAACGCCTCG
>JAYFQB010000159.1:0-23377 GCA_034927385.1 Anaerolineaceae bacterium
CTATCAGCCGGTCATGCAGGGCTTGCGCGTTTTCGGTACGAACGGTTAGCCCAGCAGCCATTGGGTGCCCACCGTGCCGCTCGAGCAGATCGGCACACTGGTTTAGGGCTTGGTTGATGTCGAAACCGGAGATGGAACGGCAGGATGCCTTGATCAGGTCGCCTTCAATCGAACCAATGATTGCCGGCTTGTTATACGCTTCGGTCAACCGGCCGGCAGCCAAACCAACCACGCCCGCGTTGAAATCCGCTGACGCGGAGAACAAGACCGGAACGTCCTCTTCCTGAGCCGCGATGATTTGTGTGGTCGATTCGATGATCTGACTGGTTATTTCTTTGCGGCTGGTATTTAACGATTCAAGCTGCTGCGCCAACCAGCCAGCCTCAAAAACATCCTTACTGGTAAGTAGGCGGAACGAATCCAGCGCGTTCTCCAGGCGTCCGGCAGCATTCAGGCGCGGACCGACGGCAAAGCCAAGGTTGCCGGCATTGATCTTAGCGGGATTGATGGACGCCACTTGCGTGAGGGAAAATAAACCCTGCCGATGAGGTTGGCGCATCAGTGCCAGACCGCGTTTGACGAGGGAGCGGTTTTCGCCGGTCAGCGGTGCCACATCCACCACTGTGCCGATTGCAACAAGGTCAAGCCATTGATCGAGATCAACATCAGGGTTGGGATGGATCCGAAGCCAGGCTTCTGCCAGTTTGTGTGCCAGACCCACGCCGGCAAGTTCCTTGTATGGGTACGGATCTGCGGGTTGGTGGGGGTTGATTACAGCGTCTGCCTGCGGAAGATCATCTCCAGGCTGGTGGTGGTCGGTAACGATCACGCGCATACCCAGTTCTTTGGCTCGCTGAACCTCCCTAAGCGAACGAATGCCGCAGTCAACCGTAATCAACAACTGCGTACCCTCAGCTGCCAGGAGTTCAATCGCGTCCAGATTGAGCCCATATCCCTCTTCGAAGCGATTGGGAATGTATACCCGTGGTTCGTGACCAAGCTCGCTGAAAAATTCGAACAAAAGGGAAGAAGAAGTTACACCATCAGTGTCATAGTCGCCATAGACGGTGATGTTTTCGTTAGCCTGTAGAGCAGCCTCGATCACAGACACTGCTTCGCGCATGCCGAGTAGCAGGAATGGGTCGGTTGGGGTCGGCGAATCGCTGCTGAGGTAAGCCTTGGCGGCTTCAGCGGTGGTAATGCCGCGGTTAAAAAGCAACTGCCGCAGGAAAGGCGGATAGTCGCTGAGCGTTTGTTTTACTTCGTTTGGGATGGGCGGCGCGAGGACCCAGCGCTTTTTCGGGGTGTTATTGGTCAGAGTCATTCGCTAATTGTACCTTGTGTTTTCCGGTATTCAGGGCGATTGGGCAGGATGAGCACTGCAAAAAGGCAAAAGTGGAATTCGAACTGAAGCCCTAAGGCGTTGTGCTCGGGCGTGAAGTGGCCGTCCGGGTTGGAGTCGCGGTTGGCAAAGGCGTTCGGGTTGGCGTAGGCGTGGAGGTGGGGCTGGGCGTAAAAGTCGGCGTGCGCGAGGGGGTTAGCGTGATGGTGGGGGTTTTGGTTGGGGGATTCCCCAACACGCGAAAATGACCGCTTGTGATCCAGGTTTCACCGATGAAGAACTGGAGTTGGTAACTACCCGGCAGCCATTCGTCCTGCGGAAGCTCAAGCAGCGCCGCCCCATAACCGCCGCTTCCGCCCTGCCAGATTCCACTGCTGTAGTGCACAATCTCCCCATCCCGAACCCATATCTCCGTCCACTGCACGCCGTGGTCCATCAGGTTGTAACTGTAAGTCCCGTAAACTGTCTTGAGTGGGTTTTCAAATTCGATAGCGGGCTTGATTGGCTGCAAATCATCGTCAACATCGGTTGAGAATTGGATCAGGCTGAAGGCGAAATCGGAATTGGGGGTCACAATTGATTCGAAATCGGTCGCAATCTCCTCAGGGACAAACGGTGTGCCCGTGACCGATGGTGTGCTGGTTAGCGTGGGGGTGAGCGTTAGGGTTGGGGTCAGCGTGATGGTGGGTGTGAGCGTGATGGTGGGTGTAAGCGAGGGGGTGAGCGTGGGAGGGAAGTAGCGATAGGCTAAGCCCTCACCCCATCGCAGGTTGGCATAAGCAAAACCGAGCAGCAGCACCACCGCCAGCAGCAGACGAACGCCGAGCTCGTTCTGCTGGCGCTTCTTGAAGAAGAACGGCAGCTTCTTGCCGGTTCGGAATGCGTCCCTGGCACGGAACGCGAGCCAAATCGCCGCGATCGCAGCCATGATGCTGATAACGATTATCGTGGAACGGATATCTACGTTCATTTTTTGGATTATAGCAGGGATTTCCAGCTTGATTCATTCAAACAGGTCGACCACATTCCTTTTACACGCGGGGAGTTATGAGATGTTTGTGAGATGGGGTCTGAGTATAATGATCGAAACGAACTTTCCCGATGAAGTGAGCAAGCCAAGGAGTTGCGATGGAAGACCTGATTGAAGGATATATAAACAAAGCACCAACCGAAGTTCAGGGCGTCCTCCGGCGGGTGAGGGAGCTTGTGCTGGCGGTTGATCCGGAACTCACCCAGACCATAAGCTATCAAATCCCAACTTTCAATAAAAATGGGATATCGGTTTTCTATTTCGCATTTCAAAAGAAACACCTCGGAATTTACCCCAGACCTTCCGCGATCGAGCATTTCGCGGCGCGGCTCGAAGGATATAAAACCAGCAAAGGTGCCATTCAGATTCCCTACTCACAGGCTTTGGATGAAGAACTCATCCAGGATCTTGTCCGTTTCAATATAAACGAAGTTGAAAACCAGTGAATCCCGGAAAATACAGGATTGAATCCTTGAAAATACAGGATTGAATCCTGTATAATACAGGAAACGATCTGTAGAAACAGAGGAAACTGTGTATATTCAACGTCATCTCGAACAAGAAGTCATCAAAGCCAGCCAAGGGTATCCGGTTGTTATGGTCACTGGTCCCAGGCAGGTGGGCAAAACAACAATGCTTAAGAAGTTGGCGGGTGAAAGCCGCCAGGTGGTTTCACTGGATAACCCAGCGGTTCGATTAATGGCTCAAAACCAGCCTTCTCTGTTCCTCGAACAATATAAGCCGCCAATCCTGATTGATGAGATCCAGTATGCACCGGAATTATTATCCTACATCAAAGTTGCTGTTGACAACAGCAATTTGAATGGACAATTTTGGTTAACTGGTTCGCAGGTCTTTCCTTTGATGAAAGGGGTCCAGGAATCCCTCGCCGGGCGGGTGCGGTTGCTACAACTCAGCGGACTTTCACAGAGTGAACTGGCAGGAAGAGAGAATGAGACTTTTCCCCCTTCGATCGAATCGCTCCTGAAAAGAAAAGATTCCTTGCCTGCATCGAAATCTCTTTTTACGACCATGCTGATGGGCGGCTTTCCAAGGCTTCTCACCCAGAGTTCGATCACGTTGGATGGGTTCTACAGCTCATATCTGCAAACGTACCTCGCCAGGGATGTAAAAGAGATCACGAATGTGTTGGATACAGGGAAGTTCCTGCAATTTGTAAACCTGGTTGCAGCAAGGACAGCCCAGGAATTAAACCTTTCCGGCTATTCCCGTGACCTTGGGATTGACGGGACAACGGTCAGACGATGGCTGAACGTGCTGGAGACCTCGGGCATAGTTGTTAACCTCCCGGCTTATTCGACCAACCTTGGCAAGCGAGTCGTCAGGCGTCCAAAGCTTCACTTTCTTGATATTGGCTTGGCGTGTTTTCTATGCGGTATAGAAGATGAGGACGCCCTGAGCAAGTCACCAATCAGAGGCGCTCTCTTTGAGAGTTGGGTGGTCTCCGAAGTCTACAAGAGTTGGTGGAATCAGGGGAAACACCCGCGGTTGTTTTACTATCGCGATGCTGCCCAAAAAGAGATCGATTTGCTGGTGGATCGAAACTCAAAGCTGTTCCCGTTTGAGATAAAGCTCAACATCAATTCCACGCACATCTTCAAGAACTTTGAAGTGCTCGAGGACCTGCCCATTCCAACGGAATTTGGGGGAGCGGTCTACTCAGGCGTGGAACTGGTGGCACTAAAAGACAATCACTGGCTGATTCCAGCCAACCTTCTATAAGACTAAAGCAGGTCTTCGCAATAGGGCTTGGCAAACAGGGCAGGGATGCCGCCGGTATGCCAGAAGAGTACTTCCTCGTCGGGTTTGAAGAAGCCTTGGCGGACGAGGTCAATCAGCCCAGCGGCGGCACGTCCCGTGTAGACGGGGTCAAGCAGGATGGCTTCGTGCTGGGCAAAAAGCAAGATAGCTTCTTTCTCAGCGGGGGTCATCACGCCGTAACCAGCGGCGCAATAGGCATCATTCACCAGGATATCATCAGGATGGAAATGGGTTTCCAGCCGTAACAACCGCGCGCCATCATTCGCAATTTTGGCGATGGTCTCGGTGAATTCCCGGGCGGGTTTATCCACGCTTATTCCCAAAATCCGAGATTTACTGCCTGTTTCAAAAGCGCCAAGCACCATGCCAGCCTGTGTTCCGCCTGAAGATGTGGCGAAGACGATCCAATCCGGTTCAAGCCCCTGCGATTTCAGTTCGTGCATTGCATGGCGATAGCCCATGGCACCGACAGCATTTGAGCCGCCGTAGGGGATGAGATAGGGCTTGCGGTTTTCCTCTTCCGCCTGCCTGGTAACCGCCTCCAGAGCCTCGTCGCGCTGGTCCTTGGGTACAAAGATCACTTCCGCTCCGCTAAGCTTGTCCAGAAGCAGGTTGCCTTGTGGTTCATCGGGGGCTTCACCCGCCAACACCAGGATGCATTGCAAGCCAAGTTTAGCTGCAGCTGCTGCCACCTGGCGGCAGTGGTTGGACTGGACAGCTCCGGTACTTATCAGAGTTCGGCAGCCATTTTTCAGCGCGTCGGCGGCGAGATATTCGAGCTTACGCGTTTTGTTACCGCCAAGACCAAGCCCGGTCAGGTCATCACGCTTGATGTAGATCTGAGGTCCTCCTAACAAAGTTGAGAGAGAGGGCAGGGTTTCAATCGGGGTTGGAAGGTGTGCCAGTTGAACACGCTCAGTCATTCAGGCTCCTTTTGTTGGCTTTAAGTCCCCGTCGGCGCAGCAAGTTGAGCACTTTTGGCAGGGTTTCGGTGTATCGGCGGTAGAGCCAGGGGCGAGGGGTGTAGTCCCAGGCGCCAAGCGTGCGGACGGTGGTTCCGTTGAAACCTTCTTTAAAGCGGAAAACTCCCCACATCGAATCGCTCTCGTCAAACACCTCCGGAGCACCCCACATATCATAGGTATGACAGCCAAGTTGTTTGGCAAGGCGGATGGCTTCCCACTGAAGCAGGTAATTGGGCATCAGGTCGCGGGAGGTTTCTGTGGACATGCCAAACATATATCGCGCTGTGCCGTTAAAGTGGAAGAGAATCAGGGCGGCAATCGGTTGATTCCCGACTTCAGCAACCAGGATTTTTGCCATCCCGGCTTCGATGAAGTTGCGCCAGGTGTTCAGATAGTAATTTTCATGGCGGATCACAAAACCATCCCGCACGGCTGTTTCGGTGTACATTTGATAAAGCATGGGCAGCTCGGAAAGCTCTCCTTGCCTAACACCGACTCCCTTACGGGCTGCCAGGCGGATGTTATAACGTGTTTTTTGCTTCATTGCAGCGAGGAGCTCCTCTTCGCTTTTCTGCAGATCGAGAAGCACTGAATTCCGAAACTGGATCTGATCCTGCGAATAACGCCAGCCGCGCTGCCTGAGCTCTTTCTGCAGCGCGATGCCTTCTGGATCGGGTTGTTCACTTTCCGTGCCTGGGATGCCCGTGCCGAGCAGCACATCTGGATCGATCTTGATGAAGATTGCATTTTCCTGTTGGCAAATGGCTTGCAGCTCATCGAGCATGCGTGAAACGTTTGATGGGTTGCCCCAGCGGACGACAGGTCCTTTTGGGGCGTAGAGCACGCTGAATTTCATCCCTGCGAAAGATATCTGGCGCCGCAATACCAACGCGAGCCCCTCGGGAGAATGCAAATCGCTGCCCTCCCGGAAATACAAGGGGTCCCAGCCGTTCTGTTTCTTGGCTTCCGCCCATTGAGACGTCTGCAGGATATGCGCGTCCGGGAATTGCAGCAGGAGCTTGTTCCATTCCGGAATACGGTCGTCTTCCAGCCTGACCATACTCAGTCCGCCATTCTTCCAGCCCGGATCTTCAGGTAAACGCGGTAAAGGAGCGGTTTGTAAACCCGGATAAAAGCTGGCGCGGAGCGTACCACTACCCCGCCAAAACCGCGCTTGAATCGATAAACTCCCCAGAGACCATCCCCGCGCTGCGAGAAATTTTGTTCAAGTTCTTCCTCACTGGCGTCTGGGATACCCCACAGGTCATAAATAACCGCTCCATGCGCTTTGGACCAGCGGATAGCTTCCCATTGCAGCAGGTAGGTGGGCATCAAATTCCGGCTGGAGTCATCCGAGGCGCCGTAAAAATACCACGACCGATCCCCGGAAAGAAACAGCATCAAATACGCCAGAGGCTGGTCTTCATGGAAAGCTCCAAGCAAGACGCATGCTCCAGATGGCGCGAAGAGGTCGTAAGCCTGCTGATAATACGAAACATCGTGCACCGAAAAGCCGTCACGCGTGCCGGTGGTCTGCATTAATCGGTAAAAACCCTCGATGTCATTGGTTTCCCTGACCACCACGCCTTTTTTCTCAGCCAGCCGAATGTTGTAGCGTGTTTTTTGCTTCATCCTCGCCAGTAACTCGTCTTCTTCTGCCCTGAGGTCTATCAGGATGGTGGTGCGTGGTTGGATTGTGTGGGGTTCGATTGTAAATGACTCGAACAAGGCGCTAAGCTCAGGCGTGAGCTCGGCGTCCGTGAGGTCGGGCTCCACTTGAAGGAATACTGCCCGGCGCCGCTTGCAGGCGGCATCAATCTGGGGCAGTAGGGATGCCCAATCCAGACTGATCTGCCCCTTAGGCAGGTACGCCAGGCTGAACCCCAGCGGTAATTTGCGAAAAAGCACCTGTGACCGGGCGGTCATGTTCTGATATTCCTCAGCTTCCCAGCCAAACTTCGCCTTGAACTGCCCCCAGAGCGGACTCTGGAGCAAGTGAGGCGTCTGAGCAGCGAGGGTATTGGTGCAGTTCATGAATTAGCGCCCTTTAAACCCCAAAACGGAGCCGACAGTGCGCAGGAGAATGATAATGTCCATCCAGATGGTAGCATGTTCGATGTAATACAGGTCATATTGCAGTTTTGTGGAGGTTTCTTCAATGGTTTCGGCGTAAGCCTGGTGAATCTGAGCCCATCCCGTAATCCCCGGCTTAACCAGCAGCCGCGCGCGGTAGAAAGGAATCTCCCGCTGGAAAACCCGGACCAGCTCAACACGCTCGGATCGAGGTCCCACCCAACTCATTTCGCCGCGCAAAACATTGATGATTTGCGGTAGTTCATCCAGGTGGGATTTGCGAAGGAGTTTGCCGATTCGAGTGATGCGGGGATCGTTGACCGCGGTAACAAGGGCTTCCTTTTCCATGTCAATTTTCGACTTCATGGTGCGGAATTTGAGGATTGTATAGGACTGTCCTCCCCTACCTAACCGCTCCTGGGTGAATATGATCGGTCGCCCTGAATCGATCAGAATTATCACGGCGAGCAGGGGGAAAAGCACGACCAGTAAAACAAAACCAAACAGCCCCAAAACAAGGTCTAACAGGCGTTTGGAAATGCGGTAAAAACCACTGGTCGGAGTGCGATCAAGGAAGGCACGTACAACCCAGTCTGATTCAAGCAGTTCGATCGGCACCCGTCCTGAGAGTTCCTCGTAAGTTTCTGTCATGGTGGAAAGGTTGATGCCTTCTTCCTGGGCGGTCAGGATGCCCTGGAACATTCCCTGATTCATTTCATTTGAAATCGCAAGGATTAGGTCGGTAATCCCCTGGTTGGCAATAATTTCCGCCATACTCTCATGATTACCGAGAATTGGCGTTCCATGGATGCTCGCGCCGAGTTTCGCCGGGTCGTCATCAATCAACCCAATCAGCTTGAAAGGAGGAGGATCGAGTTCGGAAATCACTCCCACCAAGGCTGTGCCGGCTTTTCCTGCGCCGATGATTAGTACTCGCTGTTGCTTCGACACTGAGGCAAAGGTCTTCACATAGATCAATCGCCAAAGCAGTGTCAGTAAAGTTGCGGCAATGATAAAAATCGCGACACCCAACCGGGGCAGAGAATTTGGCTCGACCGCGAAATAAATGATCAGATAGGCAACCGCCGAAATCAGAAAAACAAGCCCGATGCCGCGCAGGGTCTGGCGCATGTTCACGGATTTTTGAGTGTCGTAGGTGTCGACCATCAAAACAAGCCATATTAGCGGCAGCAAGTAAAACCAGGCTGGCGCGCGGTACTTGAGGAACTCCACCGAAAAATGATACCAGCTGTCGCCAGATGCCCAAATGTAGAGGGCAATCAACAGCGCAAGACAGGCGCTCAGGAGGTCACCAAAAATGATGATGAAGCGCTGTTCTGAAGGCTTAAGGCGTATCGAGGTATTGCGAGGTCCGTTCGTGTTCTTTTTCATATCTTCTTTTGGATACCAAACGCGCCAGCAAGAAAGCCAGCGCCCCAGGAAAAATGCATGGTAATGATGGCAAGCGGTATGCCGATCACCATGAGTATATCGCTTTTCTTGATTGCCATGTGAACACCAACAGCCAGGAGCACTAAAAGATATAGCCCCAGAATTGCGGCGAATAAAACCAGGGAAGGTTTCCAGAAAAACCCCACCAACAGCGTCACCACCAGCCCTAACAGGAAGGCAGGCGGCAAAGCCTGACGCCAGCGAAGCGTCTCTGGATAACGTTTGAGCATCTGGAACTTCCAGTAGCCATACCCAAAATATTGCTTTAAGAGCGCCCCAAGCGTAGCCCGCGCGAAGTATGCACAACGGATCTTTGGGTCGAGCCAGATCTTGCCGCCATTCTGGATGATGCGGGTGTTGAGCTCGTAATCCTCGTTCGCCAGCAAGGTTTCGTCGAACAAGCCTATCTGGTCGAACAACTCCCTTTTGTATGAGCCGTATGGAACGGTATCCACGTAGGCAGCTTTGTCCGTGTAGCGGTAGCGGGCGTCCCCAACCGCCAGTGGGTTGCCGGCAGCTGCCGCGATGGAACGCGCAATCCAACGGTCATTCCCGGGCTGGATATTCCAAACTCCGCCAACGTTCTGAGCAACTCCCCGCTCGAGGGCGTCCACGCAGAGCGCCACATAATCCGGATTGGGGATGGAATGGGCATCCATTCGCACAATCACCTCGCCGTCCGAAGCACGGATGGCGGCGTTTAAGCCTGCCGGAATAATTCGTTGGGGGTTATCCACTATCCGCAAGTCAAAGCCGGGGTGCGTGGTTTTGAAGGATTCGATTTTTTCGCGGGTTCGATCTTCCGAAAACCCGTCCGCAATCACCACCTGTAAAAGTTCGTGGGGGTAGGTCTGAGAAAAAATGGCATCCAAAACAAGATGGATGGTTTTCTCCTCATTCCGGCAGGGGATGATGACAGAAACGCTCGAGGGCATAAATATTCAGGAGCCTGGTTTGCGTTACTCGCAGTCGCATTCACCCGCATGCTGACGCTGCAGCACTGCGATTGCCTCAACCTCAACGATGCCCCCCTTTGGCAGGGCAGCCACCTGGATGGCTGATCTGGCGGGGAAATCGGAGGTGAAGAACTCCGCGTAAACGGCGTTCATTTCCGCGAACTGTGCCATGTCGGTCAGGAAAACCGTGGTCTTAACAACGCTTTCAAGGCTTGAACCGGCACTCTCGAGGACGGACTTTAGGTTGGTCAGGGCTGTGCGTGTTTGGGCTTGAATACCGCCTTCCACGATCGCGCCGCTTTTAGGGTCAATTCCGAGCTGACCGCTCACAAAAACCATGGATTCAGTGGCGATGGCTACCGAATACGGACCAATCGCTGCCGGGGCGTTTGAGCAGGTGACTACTTCTCGTTTGCAGTGACAACTCATAATTACCTCTTTTTCGGATATAGTGGGGCTATTATAACATCCCGAGCCCCAGGCCGGCGGTTCCCGCCGTCGTTTAGTGGGTTTCCTAAGCCTGCCAGTCCCCGATACCTTTCCAGCAGTGGTCAAGATGCTCCGCCAGGACGTCCTTGAGCTTGTGTTTTATGGTCTGACGCACACCCATCATTAGCGGGATTCCGCCAATAACATTTAACCTTCTGCCGATTTCTTTGGCTTCCCGGTGGTGGCATTGGAAGTCGAAAGGTCCACCAGGGGTCAACGAAATAAAGTCATCCATTCGCCCAATTTTTACCAGCTCGTCAATCATCTGATTGACCTCAGCCTTGGTTTTGGCGTTCAGACTACGGATTTCAGGCTCACCAAAGATGCGATTAAAAAGACTCATACGAACTCCTCTCCTCCCTTGTATTATAAGGGATTCCTTTTAAAAAAAGACCGGAGGGGGTCTCCGGTCTGAGGTTTAGTAGTGAATGATGGTGTCGCGCACCTTTCCCCATTTCAGGGCGTCAGAAATCCCCTGCTCAATCGGGATGTCTGCCTTCCAGCCGAGCAGGCGGGCAGCTTTATCGGCATTGGCGTATGCCCCAGCCACGTCCCCTGGTCGGGGAGGTTGCACAGAAACCGGCAGTTTTTGCCCGTAAACATCCTCAAAAGCCCTAACAAACTCCTTGACAGTGATGCCAGTACCAGTGCCGAGGTTGATCACGGTATAGGGGGCATCTTCCTCCCGCCCCTGAGCAATCACACTGTCGAACCGTTCCACCGCCTTGATGTGAGCTTGAGCGAGATCCCAAACGTGGATGTAATCGCGAATGCCAGAACCATCCCGGGTGGGCCAATCAACACCAGTCAGATTGAAGACAGGCTCGCGCCCGAGCGCGACCTCCACCAATTTTCCAATCAGGTGGCTTGGGTAGCGGATGTGCAAACCCGTGCGCATTTTCGGATCTGCCCCGATGGGATTGAAGTAGCGTAGGGCAATCGCGTTCATCCCATAGGCGCTGCAAAAGTCCTTGAGCACCATTTCCATCATATATTTGGTGCGGGAGTACGGGCTGAGGGGGCGCAAGGGTGATTCTTCGGTGACCATAAAACCGGGAACAACGTCATACAGCGCGGCTGATGAGCTGAAGACCACGCGGTTTCTACCCAGCTCAGCCAGAAGCTTGAAGAACTCCATCGACTTGACAACGTTTTCCCTATAATACTCGTAGGGTTTCGCAACCGATTCCGGCACCACGATCAACGCGGCGCAGTGAATGGTGGCATCGATATCCGGATGATCACTGAAGATCTTGCGCACCATCGCCCGGTCGGAGATGTCAGCTTCGTAGAAAATGCGATCTTTGGTAAACTCCCTGCGCCCGGTTACCAGAGAGTCGAGTAAAACAGGCGTGTGTCCGCCGTCCAACAACGCCGAAGCGATCGTGCTGCCGATATAGCCCGCTCCCCCCGAAATCAACACTTTCATATGCACTCCTTACATCGTTTTATGATCTTTGTGATACGTCATCGGCTTTGAGGCGGTGACTTCTCTGACGCTAAGAAGAATAATGAAACCAATCAACAAGAAGGCAATTATAGACCCAATCCCCCAGTATTGCCCGGCTTTTTCCGCGGCGATCTCCGTAAAGCCCTGGTTGATGTAGTAATTATGCATCCGATACGAAAGGGTTCCGAAAACCAGCGGTCCAATGAAAGTCGAAGTCCGTCCTGCGACTGATAGAAAACCATAAAACTCGGTGGTTTTTCCGGCTGGTGCGAGTTGGCTGACCATGGTGCGGCTGACTGCCTGGGCGCCGGAAAGCGAGAAGCCGGCAATCGCGCCGATGATGAAAAAGCCAACGGTGGATTTAATGAAGAACAGACCGACCAGTGCGATAGCCAGGATGACCAACGAAAATTGGACGGCTCGTTTGCTTGACTTCTCATCCGCATGTTTTCCGAATAAAAGCGCACCCAGAGCACCGGTGATTTGGATGACGATTACAAAGAGGATCAACTGAACCTGTCCGAGCCCGAAAAGCGTGGCACCGATAATGGCGGCAAAATCCATCAACATCATGATGCCATCGTTGTAGATCAGGAAGGCGACCATATATCGCAGGAAAACTTTGTAATGGCGGATATCTTTGAAGGTCTCACCGAGATGCTTGAAAGAAACTGATAGCAGGGTCTCGCCGTTTGGAATCGGGGTAACCGGGCTGGTTTCAGACACACGGAAATACATTGGCAGCGAGAAAATGGCATAGACCAAGGCGGTGATCAAAAAAGTGTAGGGGATAAAATCGTTGCCGATGAGCTGCATCGGAACCACGGCAATCAAAAGCGTGGCAACGCCGCCCAGCATACCGATTGCCCAACCCTTGCCCGAGATATAGCCGATTGTTTCAGGGGTGGAAACGTCCACCAGCAGCGCGTCATAAAAAACCTGGGCGCCGCGGTAACCGATTTCCGCCATGATGAAAAACACCATACCCATGACCACCTCGCCTTTGCCGACAAAGAAAAGCAAACCAGTAAAAATCACTGAAATGCCGGTAAAGACAAAAAGGAAAAGCTTTTTTGAACGGGAAGAATCCGCTATGGCTCCGAGAATGGGCGATATCACTGCAACCAGAATAGCGGCGGCTCCTACGGCGATGCCCCAGAGCCGGGTGCCTTCAGCCCCGCCAACCACCACGTTCTTAAAGTAAGCAGAGAAAACCGCCAGCAGGATCACTGCGGCATAGGCTGAGTTGCCGAAATCATAAAGATACCAGGCATGCCGCGCCTGCCGCGCAGCCTTTGTTTGGTCGAGATGCGTTTTGGGTGAATTTTCCATTACAGCTACCTTTTGTTCATAAGATTGTTGTAAAACGATTTATTTTATCAGACCTAAGGTGTTTGAAACGGTTGTGAAGAACGTTTAGGGGGTGGATGAACTCGTGATAAAGCAGGAGGCTTATCCCAACCCAAGGAATTTTTCAAAAAAGGATCTCAGTTTTTCTATCACACGCCGCTTAATGGATTCGCGTGCTTGCCCAAAGAAAGAAACTGGCGGAAGCAACTCGTCAAACTCAACCCCTGTGGTGCGAAATTCTTTATCCCGCAGAGCGTTGGTCATATAGGTTTTGGTTTTGCCCGGGTTCAGACGTTCTTCCTCGGTAATGTTTTGCAGTTCTGCCTCTTTACGTTCGTTAACATAAGTTGCCCAGTCCCGTTCCACGTTTGTGTCCAGGTTTACCCGGGCAATGAACCCGTTAATCAAGTCTTTTTTGCTGCGAAGCTCGATACTGGCGTTGATGGATTTTTCGATTGTCGTCAAAATCTCTTTATCTTTTAAGTGACTTTGCTGGTATTTGACAACCAACATGAGGATGTAGTCGATGTTGACTTCAACCTGCTTAATCAATTCCACTTCAAAGACCAGGTCGTCATTTATGACCACCTTTTCAGCCGTTTGCTGGCCGCGCATGTCGTCATAGAGGTCAATGTAGCGGCTCTGATAATCCTGTTGCTCGCGTTCGGTGAGGATTTCCTTACCACTGTACTCCTCGAAACTCCTGAGAATGTTCTGCAATTTGAGTACAGTCCCAAACAAGCGAACGAAGTCTTTTTGAGCGGTTTCGCCGATAATAGGATTGCCCAAAGGGAAATCATTCTGAAGACTTTCAACCAGTTCCACATAAGGGCGCTGGTGTTTGCCGTTGACCTCGTAACCCTCGTGATAATACTCCTTGAAGGTTTTCATAAGGACGATCCCGCCCGCTTCGCGGTTGCCAAACAGCGCAATGGCGTCATCAGTGGCATTACTCAGATCCCTGAAACAAACGATGTTTCCAAAAGTCTTAACCGAATTCAGGATGCGATTGGTACGTGAAAAAGCTTGGATGAGCCCGTGCTGGCGCAGGTTCTTATCCACCCAGAGGGTGTTGAGCGTAACAGCGTCAAAACCGGTCAGGAACATGTTTACAACGATCAACAGGTCAACCTCGCGGTTCTTGACCCGTCTGGACAGATCCTTGTAATAATTTTCGAACCTGTCCGCGGAAGTATCATAGGTTGTCCCAAAGATGCGGTTGTAGTCGGCGATCGCGCTTTCGAGGAAATCGCGCGAACTGACATCAAGGTTTTCAGTGTCGAAACTTTCGTCGATCAAACCAGTCTGCGGATCCTCTTCGTTGGGAGAGAAGCTGAAGATGGTGGCAATTTTGAGGTCTCTTTGCGTGTCAGACAGTTGCTTTTGGATTTCCTTGTAATAAAGCTTTGCCATCGGAATGGATTGAACAGCAAAGATGGCGTTAAACCCATTCAGAGCCCTACCATCGCGAAGGTAAGTGTTGGCACGCATGGTTTTCTGGTTGAAATGCTCCAAAAGATATTCGACCACTTTGCTGACACGCTCCGGCGCCATTAAGGCTTTGTCGGTGTCAATAGCCTGCACTTGCGCGTCGGGTATCCCCTCTTTCGGCTTGATGGTATTGACGTAATCCACCCTGAATGGCAGCACGTTTCCGTCATTGATCGCGTCGACAATCGTATAGGTGTGCAGCCGTTCGCCAAACGCCTGTTCCGTCGTCCAGACCTGGGCACGCGAGTTGACATTGGCATTATCGGCAAAGATAGGCGTTCCGGTGAAGCCAAAGATATGGTAATGCTTGAAAGCTTTCACAATCGCCTGGCGCATGTCACCAAACTGGGAGCGGTGGCACTCGTCAAACACCAACACGACATGCTTGTTGTAGATTTCGTGCTGGCGGTTGCGGGCAATAAACAGGTCCAGCTTTTGGATGGTGGTGATGATAATGGAAGCTTGGGGGTCTTCGAGCTGCCTCTGAAGTTCGCGGGTGGATGTGTTGCCGTTGGCAGCGCCTTTTTGGAACTTGTCGTATTCCTGCATGGTCTGGTAGTCGAGGTCTTTGCGGTCGACCACGAATAGCACTTTTTCTATTCCGGAGATACCGGTAGCGAGCTGTGCAGTTTTAAAGCTGGTGAGCGTTTTGCCAGAGCCGGTGGTGTGCCAGATGTAGCCGCCAGCTTCCACCGTTCCGGTTTGGCGCATATTGCTGGAAGTGATAATGCGGCTGAGAATGCGTTCTGTCGCGGCAATTTGGTAGGGACGCATCACCAGCAACTCATTCTGGGCATTAAAGACGCAGTAACGCGTCAGGAGGTTTAGCAGCGTGTGTTTTGCGAAAAAGGTGCGGGTGAAGTCGACCAGGTCGGGTATAACGCGGTTGGAGGTGTCTGCCCAAAAACTGGTGAACTCAAAGCTGTGGCTGCCTTTTTTGCCGCTGGGGATGGAGCCTGGCTTTTGATCGTCGAGGTGTTTTTTTCGGGTGGTGTTGGAATAATACTTGGTGTGCGTGCCATTGGATATGACGAAAAGCTGCACATAATCGAACAAACCCGAGCCGCTCCAAAAACTGTCACGGCTGTAGCGGTTGATCTGGTTGAAGGCTTCACGAAGGGCGACCCCGCGGCGCTTGAGCTCCACGTGCACCATCGGGAAGCCGTTGACCAGAATCGTAACGTCGTAGCGGGCGGCGTGTTTGCCTTCGGGCGCTTCGTATTGGTTGAGCACCTGCAGGCGGTTGTTGTGGATGTTGCGCTTATCGATCAGATAAATGTTCGTCTCGGTGCCATCGTCGCGCTTGAGGATCTGGATGTAGTCGTCCTGAAGCTTGCGTGTCTTTTCGGTGAGACCTTCGCGGGCATTGGCGATTTTTTCGGTATAGAAACGCTGCCATTCGCCATCGGTGAAGCTGATATGGTTGAGGGCTTCGAGCTGGACACGCAGGTTGTTGATGAGCGTGGCTTCGCCGTGAATTTTGATGAACTCGTAGCCTTGTTCTTCAAGTTGTTTGATGAATTCGCGCTCCAGATCGGCTTCGCTTTGGTAGCTGTCGGAGCGGTATGGCGTGGGAGGACATTCGGCAACGACGGTGGCTTCATTGGAGGCGGCGACGATGTTGTAGATGGTCATATCAGAATCTCCCTGCGGGTAATTCTACTCGATTGTGACTGTGGTCATGGAATACAGGAATTAATTTTTGAGGGAACAATCACGCGTAACCCCCTCCTTGGAGGGGGAAATCCGACCCAAGGGTCCATTCGTAGGACCATCGATTTCGGCGGAGTCCGCAAATGAAGCGGATTCCGCCCTACATCGGCACACATCTTTCGGCGAAGACGCTGCCCATTTGTTTCACGGTGGGTACAAGGGTGCGTTCAAAAGCGGAACGCACCCTACTACTGCCCCTACGCTGTTAAATTCCCAGATGTAGAGGTATTACCCGCCTGTGATTGTGCCGCCTGTGCCCATCGCGATCTCGCGCCGCGTTTCCGCCCATCCCCAAATTCATCGGCTATAATTACTCATCAACTCACCAACCATCCCCAGGAGGCGCACTGTGAAATCCGAGAAAATGAAGACTTTCAACTACTCAATCGGCATGTTCGGCACGTCCATCCCCATCAACCTGCTCAAAACCTTCGCCTTTGTCTACTACGTCGACACCCTCGGCGTCACCACAGGGCAATGGGCAACCATCATGCTGATCTACACCTTCATCGACGCTGCCGACAACCTCGTCTATGGCTATCTCTCGGACCGTACCCGCACAAAATGGGGCAGACGCCGGCCGTGGCTCGTGATTGGCACTCCGCTGCTCGTGCTCGGTTTGATCCTGTTTTACACCACCCCATCCGGCTTGGCAGGTAACAGTCTCTACATCTACGCGATGCTGTTCTACATCTTCACCGGCACGCTCGACTCGGTCATCAACGCCAATTACGGCGCGCTCTTCCCCGAGCTTTTCACCACCGATGCCACCCGCGCCAAAGCCAACGCCCTGCGCCAGGCTTTCCAACTGGTTGCGATGATCATCAGCATCGCGCTCACGCCAATGGTGGTCAAGGCGCTTGGCTGGTCCCTGACTGCGATTGTCTACGGCATTTTGGGCGGTGCTGTGATCCTCTACATGACGCTAACCAGCCGCGAACGTCCCGTTACGGATGAAGAAAAGAAACCCGAACTGTGGGACAGCGTGAAATCGCTTCTGACAAACAAAAAGTTCTGGGTGGCAGGGATCACCAACGCGTTCTACAGCGCGGGCATGTCGCTGGTTTTGGCGGGCTTACCCATCTACGCCAAGTACACCCTCGGCATCGGCAGCGGGCAGCAGTCACTGCTTTTTGGCGGCGTTCTGCTGGTGGCGATTGGAGCCGTTGCCCTCTGGGCAAACTGGGTCAAAAAATACGAGCTTGTTAGAGTATGGCGTGCCGCGATTGCAGTGTTGGCAATCGCCTACATTCCGCTGTATTTCGCCAACAGCTTTTACACAGCGCTTGTCTGCGCGATGTTCGTGGGGTTTGGCTTCGCCGGCGTGATCACGACCATGGACTTGATCCACTCGCGCATCATGGACGAGGACCAGGCAAAGCATAACGTGCGGCGCGAGGGGATCATCAGCAACGCGCTGGGCTTCATGAACCGGCTGAACGGGCTTTTTACCAGCGCGGCTTACGCCCTGCTGGGGGTGTTGTTTGGCTATGTCTCGGGCGATGTTCCCGGACCGCAGCCCGGCACAGCCGCTCGGTTCCTGCTGACGATCTTCCCGCTGGTGATGATGGTGCTGAGCCTGGGCGTCTCGTTCCTCTCAGATTTTAAAAAGGTGGACCTCAGCGCCCGGGAACACTAAAACCTGCAAGGCTGATGATCAGGCTCTTTAAATAGAAAGGACACAACGTGACATTACTTCATATGGATCATGTTTCGGAAAAAGTGGGGGTCAATCTGCCCATCAATCTGATCATCCCGGGCGACCTGGCGCGCGGGGGTGAGCCGCTGGAGGAGCGGAAGGTGCTCTACCTTCTGCACGGTCTCTCCGACGACGCCTCCGCCTGGCAGCGCTATACCAACATCGAGATCCTCGCCCGCGAGCACGGGTTGGTGGTTGTGATGCCTTCCGCGGGGCGCAGTTTCTACGCGGATATGGCAAACGGTCAGGCGTATTTTAGCTACCTCACCGAAGAACTTCCCTCCCTGCTGGCAGCTGCCTTCAGGATTTCGCGCGCACGCGAGAAAACCTTCATCGCTGGCGTATCCATGGGAGGCTACGGCGCGTTTAAAGCTGCATTTTTGCGCCCGGACCTCTTCGCCGCCGCCTGCAGCCTCTCGGGCGTTCTGGCGCTCAATATGCTGCTCGCTCCCTCGGATAAGGTCGAGAACCAGGTGTTAATGCACGAGTTTGACCTGCTTTTTGGCGGATTGGACTGCCTCCCCGACAGCCTGCACGACCCGATGCGCTGGCTGAAGGACGCCGCCAAAAACCCCGCCGCCCTGCCCAGGCTGCAGGCTGTCTGCGGATTTGATGACGACCTGCTTCCGCTGAACCGTCTTTTTGCCCAAGCCGCGGCTCACGCCGCGCTCCCGCTGCAATATGCGGAGGAACCCGGCAAACACGACTGGGTCTTCTGGCAGAAACAGATAGAGAAGTTCATCCTGACCATTTGAGCAGGCGAATAAGCTCATGAACCGATGCGAGTGGTGGTTGACGATACCCCGCCAAAACACCCTACAACACTTGGGGGTTTTTATATTTTCGCTTACAATGTAGGAGGAGAAGAAAATCGAGAAAATCATCAGTCGCTTCGGACGAGGATAAGTTAATGCCCCGATTCTGGCGCTTGTTGTTGATATCCTTTGTGATCGTCATCCTGCTCTACGGCATCTATTTCGCCTTGGGCAGACCTGTTATCCCCCTGCCAGCCATCCACTACAATGTATACCCCGGTCAGCCGCTTCATGCCATCGTCACCGCCGACGGGACAAGCCAACTGAAGCTGACGCTTAACACGTCTGGTGAGGTGGAGCTAACTTCTGCGATTCAGCCCGTTCTAACCCTGAATTACACGCCGGATTCGTTTGAGAACACGCTCGATCTCGCACAGAAAATTTTAAACGCGCGGAAGACTGTCGGGGGAGATGGCACGACCTTGGAAATTTCTCCGATTGTAAAGAAGGCGGCTGAATGGACCATCGCTTATTACTATCACGTCATCCGCTTCCGCATATCTGTTTTGGTAAAAGCTTTACCGTAGATCGGTAAAGAGTGATTAGTGATCAATTAAATTAAGGAAACAACCATGAACAAAACACCTGTTTTCATCAAACTGATATTGGCAGTTATTCTGGTTCTCGGCGTTGTGTTGGTGAACCAACCGCCGATGGCAACCGCTGAGCTCGCCAAGCAGGAGGAACCAACCAACCTGGTCCACATCGACGTGACCTACGATCCAGGAACCAAGACCTACAGCGTGGGAGGGTTTTCGGCGGAGGAACTGCGCCAGGCTGGTGCGCCGCAATTCGAGGACAGCGTCTGGCAGGTTCTGAGCTTGCTGAACAACGCCACCCTGAAAATCCATGATGACCTGATCGACGTCTACACAGACGACAACCGGCTGCTTTCAATTGCTTGGGACGGTCCCTCCCGTGAAATTCTTTTCTCGCTTGTGAACGCCTACATCGAGCTCGGAGAAATCGACATGGAACGGGCGGAAGCCTGGCTGGACAAAGCCGATATCGAAATCAGCCTGCGAAAAACCAAAGAGCTTAGTGAGCCACTGCAGATCGCGCTTGCAACGTTGGTGCAGGTGAAGGTAGCGGATGACGGAGCCTTGAGCGTGGAGGGCTTCCCAACGGGAATGTCGCTCACGCCTGAGACGCTGGCGTTGGTGGATGCCGCGAATGTCGAGAACCTAAAGCTTTGTTGGAACAAAGGCGTGATCGATCTGCAGGTGAACGGACAGATGCTGCCTCAGGCAACCCTCTACCAGGGTGGTTTGAACGTGCTCGACAAGGCGTTCGGGCTAAATCTCGGTGATCTCACCGCGATCTTTGGTTCAAGCTTTGGCGCAGGGCTTGTCGTTGGCGATGCCGACCCGCTCACCGGCGAATGTGTGCCCTAAGCAACAACCTGCCATAGAAGAAAAATAGCCTTTTTAAAGGAAGGAGGGTTGCCCCTTGAATATTGAGGGCAACCCTTCGTTCGTCTGATACGGACCTGGGGTTCTTCGTGTCAGCCTGATGACCCGCGTGGAGTTCAAGCCAACCTTGTGGGATTGCCTGAATTTCACCCTTAAAGCTACCGATTGGTTTTACAATCTATCTACCAAATAAGAAAAGGATGACCGATGCCCGAACTGAAGCTTTTCCGCCATATCACATCTGCCGAACAAGGTCTTTACCTCTTGCTGCCTTTCGAAATGCCTGAAGATGCCGCCCGTTTGGACCTGAGATACACATATCAGAGCTACACCAGCGAAACCATCGCCACCGCAGAAGGGCAGTTTAGCGGGACCCGGCGTGCCAATATCGTCGATATCGGTTTAATCGCGCCGGATGGTTCACAGGTGGGAGCCAGCGGCTCAAGCCGCTCGGAGATTATGATCTCAGAGACCAACGCGACACCTGGCTATCAGGCTCACGCTCTCACACCAGGAACCTGGCAGATCATTCTCGGCGCGTATGTGATTTCTCCGGAGGGGGTCGACGTCAGCGTTAGCCTCGAGATTACGCCCAAAATCCCGCGTTGGCTGTGCGGCGATCTTCACGTGCACACTCTGGCTTCAGATGGACGTCTGCCACTGGATCACCTGGCTGAGCACGCCCGTATCCATGGGCTCGATTTCATTGCCGTGACCGACCACAATCAGCCGGTCAAACGCGCGTCATTTCCAAAGGTGGAGGGGCTTACGATCATTCCGGGGCAGGAGTGGACACACTACAACGGGCACAGTAACTTTCTTGGTCTCGAGCAACCCTACAAGGGCAGTTTCATCTCCAACAGCCCGGAAGAAACGCAGGCTATCTTTGAGGAAGCACACCGGAATGGTGCTCTGATTAGCATAAACCACCCCTATGAGGAAAGTTTTAGCTTTCGGTACGACCTCGACACACTGGCTTTTGACCTGATTGAGGTCTGGAATGGTCCTATGCGCCCCACCAATCTGGAAGCTATCGCCCGCTGGGACGCGATGTTAAAAGCAGGACGCCGGCAAATAGCCGTTTGCGGCAGTGATTACCATTCAGACACCTTCTTCCAGCGTCTGGCTAGCCCCTGCATCTATGTTTTGGCTGATTCTCCCGCCGAATCCGACATCCTAAAGGCGGTTAAAGCCGGGAGGAGTTATCTCGCGTTCAGCCCCACCAAGCTCCAGGTGCTGTTGGATGTTGAGGGGCGGACTTACGGCTCCAGTTTGGCTTGGCGGGCAAATATGAAAGCCTCCCTTAATGGAACCAACCTTGAAAAAGGCGATGTCATCCGACTGGTAACTGCGGAAGGGACTCAGGACGTCTTTACTGCCCCGGCGAAAGGTGATTTCGAACTTTCGCTGCCTGTAACAGCTCCCGGGTACTGGAGGCTGGAGGTATGGCGTACCTTCTTCGGCTTCCTGCCGCCGATGCCAGCGATTATCACGAACCCGATCTGGTTTGACCTGACAAGATAAAAAAAAGCCCGGAAAGAAATTTTCCGGGCTTTTTTGATTAACTCCTAAGCTGATTCTTGGGTTTTATCCAACCCAAAATGCGTTCCCAGCCTGATTTTGGGTTGAACTGTCGGATCCGCATCGTCCCAACGATGCCATAAGGCACGAAAAGGACGAAAATAACATAGATCGCGCCAGTGATGAAGCTCGCGGCTTCTCCGATGAAGCGCCGAAGGGTGAAGTCCAGCAAACGCAGCACAAACGCCCCGACAATCGCACCGCTGAGCGTCCCCACCCCACCAATCAAGACAATCAGCAAGCCGGTCACGGTATAACCCAAATCTGCGACCGAAGGGCTGATGATCGGCTGATAGAGCGCATGCAACATCCCCGCCGCCGATGCGGTCAGAGAAGAAATAATCATCGCCACCACTTTGAAAACCGTGGTGTTGTAACCGAGCATCTTTGCGCGTCCTTCATTTTCGCGGATGGCGATGCACACCCTGCCAGTCGGGGAAGCGACAAAGCGTCGGTAGACGAGGTAAGTGATGACAAGCAGCGTCAGGGCAATGACGTAGAACCGCAGGCGCTCCGTCACGGGGCTAATAAACGCCGGCACAGGTACGCCCTGCAAGCCCACATCTGCACCTGTAAGGTTGATCATGTCGCTGGACATGACGATGATGTGGAAAACAGACGCTAAACCTAAGCTCACCAGAGTGAAGGTAACTCCTTTTACCCTCGGAAGAACCAGGCTAAAAAGCAGCGCCTGTACGATTGCTACGATTAATACAAGAAGGACAACCTGCCAAAATGGCAGTGTTAGGGTTTTGAGCGCGATCCCTGTGAAATATGCCGCGACAGCGAAAAACATGGCATGACCAAAGGAAAGCAAACCGGTAACACCGAACAGGAGGTCATAGCTAAGCGCAAAAAGCGCCAGGATGAATATCTCAATCCCAAGGCCTTCAATGAATTTGGAGATGCTGCCGCGGTTGCTCCAGATCGTTGAGGGTGATGAACCTTCAATCAAACCAACCAGAAACGGCATGAGAAGCATGACGGCAAAGAAAATAAGAATACCGCGGTTTTTTGTGAGAAAACTAATGTTATTTTTCATGTCTATTCCTTGTTTCCCAACAAGCCGTGCGGTAGGATCAACAAAACGACAACCATCAGGAGCACAGTTGAAGCTGGCACAAGAGCAGGGGAGGGTTTAAACACAGCATCTGTAAAGGGCAGTGGGATACCTATCTGACCATATTTGATCATGAACTGTTGGATCAGCCCCACCAGGAGCGAACCTAAAGCCGCGCCAGGAAAGCTGGTCAGCCCACCGATTGCCAAAGCAATCAGCGCGCTAAGTAACAGCTTCTCGCCCATCGTTGGCGTCAAGCCGGAAGAAGGAGCTGCCAATGCACCACCGAACGCAGCCAGACCAACCCCAAGAGCGAATACGAGTGTGAATACCCGCCGCACGTTGATGCCAAGCGCTTCCACCATCTGCCGATCCTGCACGCCGGCTCGAATGACCATGCCAATGCGCGACCGTTTCAGCAGGAACCAAACCATAATCAGAACTATGATGCCAACAATCGGGATGAAGATTTCATCATACACTCTAACGCGACCACCCAAAAGCATGATCGTGGAACAGTGATTGGTGAATAGGTCCGACAGGTTTGTGGCTGGGCACGCCCCGCCGGTTCCTGTGAAAAACTCAGGTTTTGGAAGAACAAACTCAGGTCTGCCCCAGACAGCCTGGACAATCTGGAGACCAATTGTTCCCAGGCCTAATGTGAGCATGAGCTGATAGATCGGTCGGTTGTAAAGCGGACGGATCAGGGTTGTTTCC
>JAYFQB010000246.1:0-6284 GCA_034927385.1 Anaerolineaceae bacterium
AAACAAGGAAGGTAAATCAAGATATGGCGTATTATCGTTCAACTGTGCTTGTCTCAATGGATCCTGTTAGTGTTAGCAAAGGGGCTTTGGAAGTCAAACAACAACTGATCAGGGAGTTGGCTTCTCACAACCTTTCGGGGGAAGTCCGGGTTCTAAACAGCCCCAGGCTGGGTGATCCAGAAACTGAAGGTCCGGATATTCTGGTTTACCCGGAAGGCAGCCATTACATCCAACTAACCCCAGCTACTGTCGGTCAAATCGTGATGGAACACTTCATCAAAGGACGCGAGCTTCATCAATACAAAGCTCAGATGCGCGACGTTACCGATGAAGAACTGGGCGAACCAAAAGAAAAAGAAATTCGCGTCATCCTCGAACACATCGGCAAGATTGACCCCCGCAACATTGAGGACTACATCGCGGTCGATGGCTATCAGGCTCTCGCAAAAGTTCTCGGCGAAATGAGCCCCGAGGATGTGATCCAAACTATTCTCGACTCTAAATTGCGCGGACGCGGCGGTGCCGGCTTCCCAACTGGCATGAAATGGAAATTTGCGCGCCAGTCAAAAGACACACCCAAATACATGGTCTGCAACGCCGATGAGGGCGATCCCGGCGCGTTCATGAACCGGAAGGTGCTCGAGGGCGATCCCCATTCTGTGCTTGAAGGTATGACCATCGGCGCGTATGCTGTTGGGGCTAATCAAGGCTATATCTACTGCCGCGCGGAATATCCCATCGCCGTCAGCACACTCAACACAGCCATCGAACAAGCCAGAGAATACGGCTTGCTTGGTAAAGACATCCTCGGCTTCGGCTTTGACTTTGACATCGAAGTCCGCATGGGTGCTGGTGCTTTTGTCTGCGGTGAAGAAACAGCTCTGCTGGCTTCAATCGAAGGCAATCGCGGTGAACCCCGCGTGCGGCCGCCATTCCCGGCTTCAAAGGGCTTATGGGGCAAACCCACCAATATCAATAACGTTGAAACTTACGCCAACGTGCCAAAAATCATCCACCGCGGTCTTGAGTGGTACACCAGTATGGGTTCCGAGTAACGCAAAGGCACAAAAACCTTTGCCCTCGCAGGCGATGTGGTCAACACTGGTCTGATTGAGGTTCCCTTTGGCACGACGCTGCGCGAGATCATCTATGACATTGGCGGCGGCATAAAAGACGGAAAAGCCTTCAAAGCTGTCCAAACAGGCGGTCCGATGGGCGGTTGTCTGCCTGTTTCGAACCTCGACCTGCCAGTGGACTACGAAACCCTCGGTGCTGCCGGCTCCATCATGGGCTCCGGCGGTATGATCGTGATGGACGAGGAAACCTGCATGGTTGACATCGCCCGTTTCTTCATGGAATTCACCCAGGATGAATCCTGCGGTAAGTGCGTTCCCTGCCGTGTTGGCACCCGCCGAATTCTCGAAATCCTCGAGCGTATCTGCGCCGGTAAAGGCGTTCCTGAAGACATTCCGCTCCTCAGGCAGCTATGCAGCGAGATCATCCAGGATAGCCTTTGCGGTTTGGGTCAGGGCGCGCCAAATCCGGTTATCTCCACGATGAACCAATTCCTGAGCGAATATGAAGCGCATATCTACAATAAGCGCTGCCCAGCCAAGGTTTGCCGCAGTCTTATTTCCTTTGAAATTCTTGCGGATAAATGCACCGGCTGCACCGTCTGCGCGAGGAACTGCCCTGTTTCCGCAATCCATGGAGAGCGGAAACACACTCACGTGATTGACCCGGATCTCTGCATTCGCTGCGGTATCTGCAAACAGGTTTGTAACTTCGATGCGGTTGTCATCAACTAAGAGAAGCGAGGAGAACATTCATGATTCAATTAACCATTAACGGACAACCCGTTGAAGTCGAAACCGGCGCAACAATCCTTGACGCGGTCCGCAAAGCTGGCTTTAACGTGCCTACGCTTTGCTACCACCCCAAGCTCGTCTCCTACGGCTCCTGCCGTCTCTGCCTGGTGGAAGTCGAAGGCGCACGCACCCTCCAGCCATCTTGTGTTGTGCCCGCGAATAACGGCATGGTTGTTCACACCGACACGGACAAAACCAAATCCGCGAGGAAATTCATCCTCTCGATGCTTTTCAGTGAACGTAACCACTTCTGCATGTACTGTCAGGATACCGACGGCGACTGTGAACTGCAGCAGGCAGCCTACGACGAGGATATGACCCACTGGCCCATCACCCCGGCTTACAAGCCGTTCCTTGTGGACGCGTCTCATCCCGATTTCATCCTCGATAACAACCGCTGCATCCTCTGCCGCCGCTGTGTGCGTGCTTGCACCGAGCTGGTTGGCAACGCGACGCTTGGCTTTGAGGAACGCGGCTCCGGCAGCATCCTGATTGCCGACAACAACGTGCCCCTTGGCGAAAGCACCTGTATTTCCTGCGGCACCTGTGTGCAAGTCTGCCCGACTGGCGCGCTGATCGATCGCCGAAGTGCCTACCAGGGACGCGAAACAGACCTGACTCATGTCGACTCTGTTTGTATGGATTGCAGTCTTGGCTGTGAACGCGTCGTCAAAACCCGCGATAACCGTATTGTCCGCATTGATGGCAACCTCGAGCTTGGTTTCAACGAAAGCTTGCTCTGCTCGGATGGACGCTACAAACCCGTCTCCGAAACCCGCAAACGTGTTACCACCCCCATGGTCCGCCGCAATGGACAGCTTGAACCGATTAGTTGGGATGAAGCGCTTTCCGCCATCTCAGCCCAGTTTAAAGCCCACGACAGCAGCGAAATCAGTGCGCACATTTCACCCCGCCAGCCAGTCGAAGCCCTCAGCGCTTTTCATGAGTTCTTCGCCGATCACTTCAAAGCCGGTCAGGTCGCCCTGCTTGGTCATGACCAAACCGCGCTTGCCAGCGTGAAACTCGCGGCTGAGATTGGCGCCTTTGAGTCTGAGATTTCTGTGCTCAAAGACTGCGATGCCGCTATCGTTCTTGGCGTTGACATGGTCAAAGATCACCAGGTTGCAGGCTTCTTCATGAAACGTCAGGCGATGCAGGACCTGAAGCTGTTCATTGCCAACAGCACCAGCACCAGCCTTGGCGAATGGTCTTCCAATAAAATTGATTACATCGGCACTGACTACCCCGCGGTTGTAAGTCTGCTGCGCGGCTTTGCCAAGGGCGAAACTGCCAATCTGACCGAAAAACTGCAGCAACTCGGGCTTAATCCGGCACACGCGGAAAAAGTTCTTGGGCAGCTCAAGGAAAGCCAGAAACCAGTGATCGTGGTCGGCAATGAGTTTGCCAGGCTCGATAATATGCAGGCTTTCCGCGATCTCGTCCTGCTTGCTCGTGAAATCGGCGCGAAGGTCGTCACCCTAAAGGGGAAGGGCAACAATTTTGCTGGTGGACTCCTCGGTTACGAGATGGACGCCCAGGCGAAAACCGCGCCAGTCTTTTACCTTGCGCTTGGCGACGGGCACGCTTGTGAACACACGCTCGAAGCCATGTCTGGCAGTGAATTCAAGATCGTACAGTCCAGCTACATCTCTGAAATCACCGATGCGGCGGATATCGTCCTGCCTTGCACCATCTGGGCTGAACAAGCCGGGCACTACCTGACATCAGAAGGCAAGTTTGGGCTAAATCAGCAGGCTATTCAGGCTGCCGATGGAAACAGGTCTGTGTTGGATGTTCTGGAAGTTCTTGCCGGAAAATCAGGGCTTACGATCGCCGAAACCTGGCGCGACTCTGTCCAAGAAAAAGTTGCTGCGGTCGTTTTGTCATAAACGACTGAACGAATAGACGAAAGTTGAAAGGAAACGTATGACAAAACCAAAAGTTGCATCAGATTGGCTGGCTGGCTGCGCCGGTTGCCACATGTCGTTCCTGGACATGGACGAACGTATCATTGAACTGACCAAACTGGTCGATTTACGCTCCACACCCATCACCGACCTAAAAGAGCCGGATGAAGATGGTGTGGATGTGGGTATCCTCGAAGGCGGTATCACCAATACCTACAACGAGGAAGTCGCGATCAAGATGCGCGAACGCTGCAAAATCCTGGTTGCTCTGGGTGACTGTGCTGTTTTTGGCGGCGTGCCCGCCATGCGCAACTTCCCGGGTGCCACAGCCGCTTTGCGCCGCGCTTACATCGAAACCGAAAGCACTGACGAAAGTGGTATGATTCCAAATGACCCAGAGCTTTCGTTCCCGGTTCACGTCCGCCCCGTTAGCGACGTTGTCAAAGTTGATATCAGCCTGCCAGGGTGTGCCCCCAGCGCGGACGCGATTTTTTATGTATTATCTGAATTAGCCCAGGGCAGAATGCCCAAAGTCGACGGCGAATTCAACGATTGGCACTAGGAGATATGAATGGTTACACAAAAAATTACGATTGAACCAGTCACCAGGATCGAAGGTCACGCTAAAGTGACCGTCCACCTTGACCTGCAAGGCAACGTTGAGCATGCTTATTTCCATGTCAACGAATTCCGCGGCTTCGAAAAGTTCTGTGAGGGACGGCTTGTAACCGAAATGCAGCAGATTACCCCCCGTATCTGCGGCATTTGCCCGGTCAGCCACCATCTGGCTGCCGCGAAAGCCGGCGATATCGTGCTCGGCTGTCCTCCTCCCCGCCCCGCCAGCCTGCTCCGCGAACTCATGCACATGGGTCAGATCATCCAAAGCCACGGCATGCATTTCTTTGAGCTTGCCGGACCCGATCTGCTGCTCGGATTCGATGCCGACCCCGCCATCCGCAACGTCGTTGGTCTGATCCAGGCTGACCCTGAGTTGACGGTAAAGGCTGTCCGTCTGCGTAAATTCGGCCAGTCGATCATTTCTGAGCTCGGCGAACGTTCGATCCACCCAACCTTTGCCATTCCCGGCGGCGTAAATCGCACTCTTTCCGCCGCAGGTCGCGACCGCATTCTGGCTGGTCTTGACTCGCAGATTGAAACCACCAAACTTGGCATCAAAATTGTCAAGGACTGGGTTGACGCCAATCTTGATGATGTAAACCGGTTCGCGGTTTTCCCCACCGGTTATCTCGGTCTCATTACCCCAAGCAAGGGTTTGGAACTCTATGACGGCGATATCCGCCTGAAGAGCCGCACCGGCGAGGAGCTGTCAATCTTCAGCGCCCAGGATTACCTCGATTACATCGCCGAACATGTGGAACCCTGGTCTTACCTGAAGTTCCCTTATTTCAAAGAGCTCGGTTACCCCGAAGGTGTCTATCGCGTTGGTCCGCTTGGCCGGCTCAACATGGTCGAACACATCGAAACTCCGATGGCTAATGAAGAGCTGAAGGTATTCAAGGCGATCAACAACGGCGCGCCGGTCGAAAATACGCTCTACTATCATTACGCCCGTATGATCGAAACGCTTTTCGCGGCTGAACGCGTTCGCGTCCTGCTCGAAGATCCAGACATCCTCAGCACGGACATCCTGAACACGCACCAGCAGCCCACCGGTCATGGGGTTGGGATCATCGAAGCCCCACGCGGCACGCTGATCCACGACTACACCGCCAACGAATACGGTCAGCTCACCAAGGTGAACCTGATTGTCTCAACCGGGCATAACAACTATGCCATGAGCAAAGCGGTTGATATGGTCGCCAAGGAATACGTGCACGGTCCCGACGTCAAAGAAGGCATGCTCAACCGGGTTGAACATGCGATTCGGGCGCACGACCCCTGCCTTTCCTGCTCCACCCACGCGGTTGGGCAAATGCCTTTGGAGATCACCATCTACGACCACCAGGGCAATCTGACCCAGACCCTGCGGCGGTAGAATACGCAGTGCCAGCATAAACCTCCCCGCAACCCGGGGAGGTTTTTATTAGGAAGGATCTCTTATGCAAGACAAAACGCTCATCATCGCCTATGGCAACCGCGACCGTGAGGACGACGGCGCGGGGTGGCACATCCTGGACAAGCTCGCCCATCGGCTCGGGCTTGAAACGCCTCAACTTGCCGGGGAACAGGTTTCCACTCCTGATGGCAGCCTAACCTTGCTCTATCTCTTTCAGCTTCTGCCTGAAATGGCGGAAGACATCTCGGATTATGACCGCCTTGTTTTCATCGACGCCCATAATTCCCCCAACTTGCCGGATTTGGTCTTCCAGGAAGTCGTCCCGGATCAGGCACACTCCGCCTTCACCCACCACATGAGCGCGGGTGAGCTGCTTTCGATTGCCCAGGTGATGGGAAACAGACTGCCTGCCGCCTGGATGTTGACCGTCAGGGGATATTCCTTCCGATTTGCTCAAACTCTGTCAGACGAAACCGCAGACCTGGTCGACCA